>JAUHZM010000235.1 GCA_030426005.1 Gammaproteobacteria bacterium | reverse complement strand
AGACTGGCATGGGGCCGACCGATCAAGGGTTTGACCATTTTATTGGCGTGCCTTACTCACACGATATGAAGCCATTGCCGCTCATGGATGGTACGCAGGTGATTGAGAAAAGTGCCGACTTGCCGTCTCTTACGCGACGCCTAACGGATGCGGCCATTAATTACATCAAAAGCGATTCAGAAAAAGCGCCGTTCTTTATTTACTTACCTTACACCGCGCCGCACGAACCCTTAAAACCCCAATCTGAGTTTACGGGCAAATCCATCGCAAGTGCCTATGGTGATGTTGTCCAGGAGCTAGACTTTCACGTGGGGCGCTTGATGGATGCGCTAGCGCAGCAAGGTATTGATGACAACACCTTGGTAATTTTCACCAGCGACAATGGTCCATGGTGGGAAGGCTCTGCAGGTGAGCGCTCCGGGCGCAAAGGTGGTGTTAAAGATGGGGCATTCCGTGTGCCGTTTTTAGCGCGATGGCCGAACGCCATTCCAGCAGGTGTGGTGTCAGATGCGATGGCCATGAATATCGACTTGTTGCCAACTTTAGCGGCTATTGCCGGTGCCAAGTTGCCCGAGGGTCACACGCTCGATGGTTTAGATATGCTTAGTTTGATGCAGGGCGGTCAAACCTCACCGCACAAAAAATTGTTGTTCTTCAACCAGGGCCGCTTGGCTGCGATCCGCAGTGAACGATACCGGTTTCTGATGGAGGTGCCGTACATGAGCTACTGGGCGCCGTTGGGTAAACTTGGCAAGTTCTTACTCTACGACATGGACATGGGTGAAGAGCACTATTCGGTCGCACGAGACAATATGCCGGTCGTCGCAGATATGGTTCAGACCTGGCGCCAAGCACACCAAGAGTTGGAGAGTATCCCCCAAACCGTGACGGGCCTGCCGGATTACTCTGGCATTTCTGAGTTGGGTATTCCCAATATCCCCGCTCCGTCAAAGTCGGATGCTAAACCTTAAACAGACGCAGAGTAGCTCTAGAACGATAACCAAATTGAGAACAAGGTAATGAAAATCTTCTCGCGCAAAGCGCTGCGCATTAGCTTACTAGTGTTGTTGGTGCCAGTGCTGATCATTGGCGCTTGGGTGGTGTCCGTGTATTTAGGCATAGAGAAAGCCTCCGACCCGGTGGTGCGCAAGGCCGACTCCGCAACCTTGCGTCAACTGACTCGAGGGGCAGCGACCGGGTTCTCGACTCCCAATGGCAATCATTTGTGGTTGGGTATACCTTTTGCTCAGTCCGTGTCTGGTGAGCAACGTTGGACCATGCCTCGCGCACATATTGGATGGTCGGGGAACCGCGAGTTCATAAGTGATCCCGTGCCGTGTTTTCAATTTGGTCAGCCTTTCGACAAGTTACCACCTGAAGGACATATTGGGGTTGAAGATTGCTTAAGCTTGGATGTGATCGCCCCAGCGATGGATGCGGCCACAGCGGGCACAAAAAAATTGCCCGTGATGTTCTGGATTCACGGCGGCGGAAACACCATTGGTGCACCACGAGACCTCACTAAAAACAAATTGGTGCCCGGTGAGAATGTGATTCTGGTGACAACGCGCTATCGCCTTGGCCCCTTTGGCTGGTTTAGTCATCCGGCGTTACGTGACGCCGGTATTCCTGGCAGCAACTTTGGGACTGAAGATTTAATTACAGCGCTGCAATGGGTGCAGGACAACATCAGTACCTTTGGTGGCGACCCGAATAACGTGACGATCTTCGGTCAATCTGCCGGTGGCGTAAACACGTTTTCATTGATGTTGTCTCCCCGCGCCAAAGGGTTGTTTCACCGGGCGATCTTACAAAGCGGTGGTGTACTCTCGGTAACGCAACAGCAAGCTGAAAATAGTGTGACACAGGCGGTGCCTGGAAACGACAATAATTCTGAAGACATCGTGGCTAAGCTGCTCGTTCAGCAAGGCAAGGCAAGTGATGAGGCGGGCGCACATGAGATCGCACGCGCTATGCCGCCGTCGGAGATACTCGCATTTCTGCGATCAGTGCCGCCGTTGACCTTGCTGAAAATGTATCAGCGTCACGAGAAAGATAAGATGTTTAGCTTTCCAAATGTGATACAAGATGACTATACGATACCCAAGGCGCAGCCCCGTGACCTGGTTTTCGATCCTGAGCGATTCAATGCGGTGCCAACGATATTTGGTGCGAATCGAGACGAGTTAAAGTTGCTGTTGCTGTTTGACAAGAATGTTACACAACGTAATTTTATTGGTATCCCAACGGTTGATGACGTGTATCAATTTCAGCGGATTTCCAGCTACCTAGCGAATGCCTGGCAGTACGCAGGCGTCGAATCTCCGGCGAGTTGGATGCGTGACGCGGGATATCAAGATGTGTTCGTGTACCGCTTTGACTGGGATGAAGCACCGTCCTACCTGGGTTTTGATTTGGGTGTTTTAGTCGGAGCTTCGCACAATATGGAAATTCCGTTTGTTATGGGTCAGTTCGACAACCGCGAGATACCCAGGTTCATGCTTACTAAGAAAAATTCCGATGGCCGGTATACACTATCGTCGACGATGCGCGAATACTGGGCTGAATTCGCCAATAACGGTAATCCAGGACGTGGCACTAGCAATCGGCAAGCATTGTGGGCTCCTTGGAGTACAGACAATGATGACGCCAACACGATGATATTCGATACACCAGCCGATGGTGGAGCGAGAATGTTGCGGTCAACCTTGAGTAAGACGTCGATTAATGCTGCTGTGGCTAATGACGCTAGCCTGAATGATGATCAAAAATGCGGCATCTACAAGGCATTTCTCCTCATGAAGGCTTGGAATCAGGAAGATTTGGCGCGCTTGAATGACGGTAAGTGCGTCGACTGAACTTCTCAATTAGGAGGCCAGCTCCGCTTTTTGGGTGCAGTCGTAGCTTCATGTTCGCCAGTTAGAAGTGCTACACTCCGAACCGGAGCGGGCGTTTCAAACGGGAGCAGTAAAGAAGTATGACGACAGTAAAGCTGACCAGGCGGGAACAGCGCGAGGAGACTAAGTCGAGGATTCTCGATGCGGCTTTGCATGAGTTTAGCCGTCAAGGTTATGACGGCACGAATATCCGTGCGATCGCGGAGCATGCAGGTGTGAATCATGGCCTGATCAAGTACTATTTCGGCGGCAAACTCAAATTGTGGCAAAAGGCTGTTGAGTTTATGTTTGCGCGTTCGCGACAGGAAACCACGTTCGATCAGAGCATGGAACCTGTTGAGGCGTTAAAACACTATATTCGTAGTTACACGCGCTACTGTGCGCGTCACCCGGAGCATGCTCGCATCATGATCCAGGCTTCCATGCATGATAAAGAGCGCTTGAAGTGGGCGGTAGAACATCAGCTGTTACCGCATAAGGAAGCGCTACTGGCGGGCATCGAAGTGCAAAAGAAACTCGGGCTTTGGCCTGATATTTCTAACGTTAGTTTGATTTATATCACCGTATCAGCGTGCCAGTTGGTTTTCGCACTGGGTGCCGAAGTCGAGCTGTTGCATGGTACGAATGTGTACGACGAGGCCTTTGTCGAAAGCCATGCTGATTCCGTAATCAAGCTTTTAGTTGAGCGATACGAAGTACCACTGACTTAATCCGGCAAGTCTTTAACGACGCGAAAGCCGATATGATTACTGGAGAAATCGGTTTCATGCGGTTGTCGCGCGGCTGCGCGGTAGCGTTTACAGAAATTAGGTGCACATAAGTAGGAGCCACCTTTGATGGTGTGTGTGCCATTCGAGTAGGGTGTGGCGGTCCACTCCCAGGCATTCCCAATCATGTCCACGGTGCCAATCTCGCTTGGCATGAAGCATCCGACTGGCGACAAACCTTTAAAGCCATCTTCAGCATTATTGACCATTGGGAACATCCCTTGCCAGGTATTGGCGATCGGCTTACCGTCAGCATCAAAGGCACCGCCATACATTCTCTGATTTTTAGCTAGACCAAGACTTGCAGCATACTCCCATTCCTCTTCGCTCGGCAAACGCGCGCCAGCCCAGGTCGCGTAAGCTACCGCGTCGTTGTGTGACACATGCACCACGGGGTAGTTGAATTTACCTTCAATACTGCTGCCCGGCCCATCTGGCTCTCGCCATGTTGCACCTTTGATCAGCCGCCATGAACCTTGCTGATCAAAACTGACCGCTTCCAGAAACACAGCTGACCCAGCGTCGGCCTGGTTGCTCTGTGCGCCTCGCTCAGCATCTGAGATGTACCCGGTCGCATTTACGAAGGCCTTGAATTGGGCATTCGTTACTTCGTGCGATTGAATCGTGAAACCATTCACACTTACCGACTGAGGTTCGCCTTCCTCTGGGTAAATCGTTTGTCGAGCCTTAACAAAGTCGCCACTCGGCAGGCGAACGAAACTCCCAATTTGACTCTCTGTTAATCCGCATTCGGCGATTGATGGTAATTCTTGGCTGGGTTTGCAGCTGGTGCAAAGTAAGATTAGATTGGTAAGAAGTAATGTGGTGAAGAGGCGCATGATGAATGATTGGTGAGGCGTACTTCGGCGTGACAGTAGGATGTCAAAACCGTTCCTTGTGACCGTGTTGGTTCTGAATATAAGCGATTCACTGGGTAGAGAAAATGCGATATTGAGAATTATTGCCGTTTTGGACAAAAACGCACCTAATGTCATTCAGAGCACGACTACGCCCTACGTCATACAGAGCTCGACTCCGCCCTCTGTCATTCTGAGCAGCGCGAAGAATCTTAAGTACCAAAAGATTGCCACGCTTCGCTCGCAATGACGGTTGTTGAGGTGTGCCACTCAGAGCAAAGTTCCCACTGTGTCATTCTGAGACAAGCGAAGAATCTTAAGTACCAAAAAGTTACCGCGCTCCGCTCGCAATGATGGTTGCTGTGGAATGCCACCCAAAGTACAGTTCCCACTTTGTCATTCTGAGCCAAGCGAAGAATCTCAAGTACCAAAAGGTTACCGCGCTTTGCTCGTAATGATGGTTGCTGTGGTATGCCACCCAAAGTAAAGTTCCCACTGTGTCATTCTGAGACAAGCGAAGAATCTCAAGCATCAAAAGAT
>JAUHZM010000234.1 GCA_030426005.1 Gammaproteobacteria bacterium | reverse complement strand
AGTACAGGCAATAATTGTTCCAATGCCGTGCCTTTGACGGCACGTAAATTGTCGCTTTTGTCTGTCTTAATGCTTTTGCTGACTGATGAGGACTAGTTTCTTTCATCTCAGGCTATAGATTTCTTGAATACCCAGCATGGTTGGCCATAAACCTGGTGATTATGGTCAACTAGTCATATGGATTTTTGTCTTCCTTGTGTAGAATACTCTGCTTATTCACGGCACTGACTGGCAGCGCTTCAAATTCTGCCACCTGCGCCCCGACATGACAGCGAATGAAGCCCGGCCGATGGAGGTCGGTGTCTGATCGCAAGACAAGATTTTAACTTTCTTGGAGACTTATAATGAGTCGTGTTTATAACTTCAGTGCAGGTCCAGCTGCACTGCCATTGGCTGTGCTTGAAGAAGTGCAGGCTGAGTTACTGGAATGGGGGCAAACCGGTGCATCGGTGATGGAAGTGTCACACCGAGGTGGGCCGTTCATGCAGACTGCCGCGCAAGCAGAACAGGATCTGCGAGACTTGATGGGCATACCGGACAACTACAAAGTCCTGTTCCTACAAGGTGGTGCCACCATGCAATTTTCTGCGATTCCTTTGAATCTAGGGTTTGCGGGCAAGCGTGCAGACTATGCGCATACCGGGCATTGGAGTAAAAAAGCGATTGCCGATGCGAAACGCTTTATCGATGTGAATGTAGTGTGTGATACGTCCGAAGAAGGCTACAAGCATGTACCCGATGCGAGCACCTGGCAGCTCAGTGATGACGCTGCGTATGTGCACATTACGCCAAACGAAACCATTGCTGGGGTTGAATTTGATTGGCTGCCAGAAACTCAGGCACCGATCTGCGCCGACCTCTCGTCCACGATTCTGTCCCGTCCCATTGATGTCACAAAATACGGCTTAATCTATGCCGGTGCCCAGAAGAATATCGGCCCAGCTGGGTTGACCATCGTGATTGTGCGCGATGACCTGGTTGGACACTTTCCGGCCGATGCACCAAGACTATTGGATTACCAAGTCATGGCTGAAAGCGACAGTATGAATAATACGCCGCCGACCTTTGCTTGGTATCTGGCGGGCAAAGTATTTGCTTGGCTGAAAGCAAATGGTGGCGTAGAAGCGATGGCGAAGACCAATCAGCAGAAAGCCGCTGCCTTGTATGACTACATTGATGGCTCCGATGGTTTTTATACAAACCCGGTGGCGGTGGATAGTCGTTCGTGGATGAACGTGCCGTTTATTCTGGCCGATGATCAACTCGATGCAATTTTTCTTGCCGAGTCTCAGGCAGCAGGTTTGCACGCACTTAAAGGTCACCGCTCCGTTGGTGGGATGCGCGCCAGCATCTATAACGCCATGTCAATGGACGGCGTGACCGCGCTGATCGATTTTATGGATCAGTTTAAAGCCAAGCACCAATAATCAAATTTTCTATTCGCGCATCTGATTGGGTGCGCGATAGAGGCAGGACAAATTATGTACAAAATTCTCACACTTAATAACATTTCACCGGTGGGGCTCGAGAAGTTTCCAACCGATCTGTACCAGATTTCTGACGATGAAACGTCACCTGACGCCATTATCTTGCGTTCTTTTAAAATGCACGATATGTCTATCCCCGATAGCTTGAAAGCCGTAGGCCGAGCTGGTGCCGGTGTCAACAATATTCCACTGGATGCCATGAGCAAAGCCGGAATTCCAGTTTTCAACGCACCGGGTGCGAACGCCAACGCAGTTAAGGAATTGGTAATCGCGTCTTTGTTTCTAGCGGCACGTAATATCAGTGAAGCAATCAAATACACTGAAGGCCTGCAAGGCGAAGACGCTGAGTTGGGCAAGTTGGTCGAAGCGGGTAAGAAAAAATACGCTGGTTTTGAATTACCGGGCCGCACGATTGGTGTGGTTGGCCTTGGTGCGATCGGGCGTATGGTGGCAAATACCTGTATTGACCTTGGCATGAACGTGGTTGGCTTTGACCCAGGTTTAACCGTCGATGGTGCATGGCAGCTGTCCGCGCAGGTTGAGCGTGCAAACAGCGTTGACGAAATGTTGTCAAAAGTGGATTTTCTCACTGTGCACGTGCCATTGATTGATGCAACTCGTGATCTCATCAATGCCGACAATGTGCAGAAAATGAAGTCGACTTCGGTGGTGATTAATCTGGCGCGCGGTGGGATTATTAATGATGCTGCGGTTTGTGACGCCATTGATGCGGGCAAACTGGGTTGCTATGTGACTGATTTTCCGAATAACCGTACCAAAAAGACACCACAAGTCATCGGTTTGCCGCACTTGGGCGCATCCACCGGTGAAGCCGAAGACAATTGCGCGGTAATGGTGGCGAATCAGGTTCGCGACTATCTGGAAACCGGCAATATCACCAATTCGGTCAATTTCCCAAATGTGTCGATGCCCCGCGGGACAGATTACCGTTTGGTGGTCTGCAACCAGAATGTGCCTAACATGGTTGGTCAAATTTCGACGATTCTGGCCGATGCCAACCTGAACATTAACGACATGATTAATCAGTCACGTGGCGATGTGGCGTACACCATTGTGGATGTCGATAGTGAGATTCCGAGCGACGTAATCAACACGATCAAACAGCTTGATGGTGTTATGATTGCGCGTACGATTCAAGCCTAAGTCGCACACCATATTCGCATCTCATGGGTGATAAACCACAAATCGACTCAGACGAGCTACTTGCTTTACGAGTCAAAATCGATGCTTTCGACCAGCAGATTCTACGTCTGATTCAACAGCGTGTGCTGGTCGCAGCGGATATCGCCAAAGCCAAAGTTGCTAGTGATGCCGATGCGTCGTTTTATCGCCCGGAGCGCGAAGCGCAGGTCTTGCGTCGCGTGCGTGAGCGGAATGCCGTTTTGCGTGAAGAGCTGCACGGTCTCGTCTCCGACGACGAGATGGTGCGCTTGATGCGCGAAATTATGTCGACCTCTTTGGCCGCAGAAATGCCCATGACGGTGGCGTATCTCGGGCCGGAGGGAACCTATACGCAGGCGGCGGTGGTAAAGCATTTTGGTCAGGCTGTACGTAGTCTAGACGTCAAAACGATACCGGATGTGTTTCGTGTTGTTGAGCAACGCAAAGCACATTTCGGCGTGGTACCGGTTGAGAATTCGACCGAGGGTATTATTACGCACACGCTGGATTGCTTTTCATCCTCCAATCTCAAAGTGTGTGGCGAAGTCCAGTTGCCGATCAGCCATCAGTTGTTGAGTAACGCGGATGGACTGACTAATGTGCAAAAAGTCTATGCACATCCGCAGGCTCTGGCGCAGTGTCGTGAGTGGCTTGAGCGTTATTTGCCTGATGCCGAAATTTTGACCGCGAGTAGTAATGCGGAGGCCGCGATTATTGCCTCTAAAGACCCGTCGGTGGCGGCTATCGCCAGTGATATCGCGGGTCGTTTATACAACATCAATATCCTGGCGTCCGGGATCGAAGACGAACGAAACAACACCACGCGGTTTCTCATTATTGGCACTGACAGTTACGCGGCCAGCGGTGAGGACAAAACCACCATTATGGTGTCGGCACCGAATAAAGTTGGCAGTTTATTTGAGTTACTCAAACCATTGTACGATGCCGGTGTGGATATGAGTCGGATTGAGTCGCGACCAAGTCGACAAACCAATTGGGAGTATGTGTTTTTCATCGATTTGATCGGCCATGTGGACGACCAAAATGTGTCAGCCGCACTGGAAGAATTAAAGGCTAAATCGGCCTACTTTAAACTCATCGGTTCTTACCCTGTCGGCGTTTTATAACACCGGCTATTCTTTTTTTCCTATGTTTAATCAAGTCACGATTGTCGGAACAGGCTTGCTTGGTGGTTCGCTGGCGCGTGATTTGCGAGCGCAGCAGTTGGCCCAACGCTTAGTCGGCGTGTGTCGTTCGCGCGAGACAGCGCAAGAAACACTGGATGCTGGCGTGGTGGATGAAGTTCTGCCGCTCACAGAAGCGGTGGCCGACGCCGATCTCGTGGTGCTTGCCACGCCGATGCAGGCAATGTTACCAGTCATTACTGAGCTGCAGCCCGCGTTGCCGAAGACGGCAATCGTCACTGACGTCGGCAGTGTTAAAACCGACCTGTATAATCAACTGGCACAACACGTGCCAGATATTCTGCCGCAATTTGTGCTGGCGCATCCAATTGCGGGCGGTGAGAATTCCGGTGTGTCGGCATCTAAACTCGACTTGTTTCGAAACAAGCATGTCATTGTGACTGAGACGCCGGAAGTTGATGCGCACATGGCATCGGTGGTGGTGGATTTGTGGCAGCGTCTGGGTGCCTGTGTACTGTCGATGAGTTTGCAGGAACATGACGCGA
The DNA here is from genome assembly GCA_030426005.1 of Gammaproteobacteria bacterium. Classification (GTDB taxonomy): domain Bacteria; phylum Pseudomonadota; class Gammaproteobacteria; order Arenicellales; family Arenicellaceae; genus Arenicella. The sequence goes on along the minus strand of JAUHZM010000234.1, from coordinate 704 downwards.
TTTTTGCCAAGACCAGTCACTTGCCGCATGTGATTGCATTTAGTTTGGTTAATTTTTTGAGTCATCAGCCGGATCGTGAGCGATTATTTGACTTGGCGGCGGCGGGTTTTTACGATTTCACACGCATTGCCTCCAGCAACGCGGAGATGTGGCGAGATATTTGTATTACTAATCGAGAGCAGGTGTTAGCTGCATTAGATGGCTTTCATGCTCAAATCGATAGCATCCGAGACCTGGTAGCCAATGGTGATCAGGACGCGATCCTGGATTACTTTGGTGCTGCTAAAGCAGCACGCGATGCGGGTCTGATAAAGCGCGCTGAGGCGATTGCACAGACTCAGGAAACTGAATAAAAAGACATTAGACACAGTGCGCGCAGCGCCAGGAACAAGAGCGATTGACTATGAGTGTGAATTCGACATTAACGTCTAGAAAGGCAGCGAATGCATTAAATGGGGCGCTACGCGTGCCTGGTGATAAGTCTATGTCGCACCGCGCGGTGATGTTCTCATCGCTGGCGGAAGGAACCAGTCATATCACCGGTTTGCTTGAAGGTGAAGACGTGATGGCCACCTTGGCCGCTTTTCGTGCCATGGGCGTGCAGGCTGAAGGGCCTAACAACGGTGATCTCGTGATTCATGGAGTTGGAATGCGCGGACTCAAAGCGCCAGAGGTCGATCTCGATATGGGTAACTCTGGCACGG
>JAUHZM010000233.1 GCA_030426005.1 Gammaproteobacteria bacterium | reverse complement strand
CGTTGCTGCGACTTCTGTGTATGCCGCGAGCACCGATAGTGATCGAGTTGAATCCCGCTCGGTGCGCCAAATTGTCGATGACGAAACAGGCGAGAAGTCGATCACGATCAATATTAATGGCAAAGTCATGCAAGAGGAAAATGGCGAACGGTTTGTGCCGCAGGAAAATGGACGTCGACCACTGACCGAAGAGGAAAATGAGTCCTTCGATGAGGCCTTGGCATATCGCCCTGGTACGCCGCCAGCGCCTCCCGCGCCCGCGCAAATCGGCGCAGGACAAGAGGGTATTCATGTCGAGAAAAATGATCAAGGTGATGAAACCATCATGTGGTACAAGGGTGGCCTGGTGTTCACGCAGAAAAACGAGCAACGCTACGTGCTCGACGATGGCCAACAACGGGAACTAACGCCCGAAGAAGCCGCTGAGTTTGAGGCGACGATCGCTGAAGTAAAAGAAAATCTAAAAAATCGTCCTATGGCGCCGCGCGCTGATCAAAAGGAACGCAATATTCAGATTGAAATCGATGAAAAGAAACAACAATCTCGCCGTGAGATGCACAAAGCACGTGCGCTAGCTGAAACGCGTCAGCGTGCATTCGAGCGGCGACATGAAGCTCAGCAAAAGGCTCGAGAAGCTGCGCATCAACAGCGCGTAGAGTTGGCGCATATGAGGTCAGTTACGCAACAAGAACAACGAGTTCGTCGCGCACAGGAGTTGGCACATGAGCGTCAGGTGATGCGTGCTGTCGTTGCCACAGCGACTGTGCAACCACACGCCGCGCCGCGGCCACTGGCAATGCCAGCGCCTGTTATTATTGGGCCGGTATCGAGCCTCTCGAAAGACCAGGAAGTCGCACCAGTGTTTGAGTCAGAGTCAGTCCCAAATTAGTAGCGCTAAACCACTCGGTGTGCCGTGACTCGGTGCGCTGAGTGGTCGGTGTGTATCGCGCGTTTCTTGTGCTTCATTCATGCAGCACAGTGATTTCAGGAAGCAGCGCCGAATTTGTATCTGGAAGGGGGCTGGTAGATTCACCGTGATAGGTGAACACGAGCGAATATTTGGCCTGGTCAGTCACATTGCGACCAGCTGCGTGGAAGCAATGCGCGCTGAACAACAACACATCACCAGCATCCAGCTCAACCAAACGTTGGGTTTTGAGACGCCCCACATTATCCGGGTGATCCAGACGCAGAAACTGCGCTTCGTCGAGCGCGGCTTCACGCACCTCCCAGCGATGCGAGCCGGGTAAGATTTTCATTGCGCCATTCTGTTGGCGTTCGTCACCGAGGGCACACCAAGCATTTATCAGGTACTTGTCACTAAAATTCCAATAACGCGTGTCTCGATGCCACAGTGTCTCCGAACTGTATTGTGGTAGTTTAGTCATCACGCAATTATGATGATTTGGATTCAGAATAAGTGACTTTGAGTCGAGGATCTGACGAATTCCTGCCGTAATGTCGGGTCTCTCTGCGATCGCACGAAAGACACTGTCACGATTGTAAGCCTGCTTCAAGCGACGAATGGTGCTACCGCCCTCAGCGTCAGCTGTCGCCGGAGAACCCGGGTAGTGCACGTCCGCTTCGAGTTCAAACGGCGCAAATCGTTTATTCAAATGTGCCTGAGTAACCGTGCGCAATTCGAATCGTTCGCGCTCATTAATTAAGCCGCGTAATACCAGGTAGCCATCGATTTTGAATTGTTGGATTTGCGCGTGAGACAGCATTGTCGAAACGGTCAAAGGTTAAACATACGGGTATTCTCCTCGCGTGCTTGTAAGGAATCAACGGGGCAGTGTGTAATTTTGCAAATTAGCGTGAAACAACGGTTTTCTCGGGACGCATTTTCACTTAATCTTAGGGATTAACCCAAAGTTCACTCAATCTTGGCATACCATGCTTTTTGGCGGCCGGGTTTGGGCCGTGCGGGAGGGCACAAGCAGCGTTTTCTCTGCACTGGTGCGATGAGCGATTAAGGCTCTGTCATAAATACCGGTTGTTAGCGCACAATGTTGTAGCGTTCCGCTTGGGTAAGGGCTTTTAGAATTTAAACACTTGGAGTCAGGACGTTTGTTTGCGCCTGATCTTCCATAGGACCCATTAATGCGCCTAAAACACATTAAACTCTCCGGCTTTAAGTCGTTCGTAGATACGACCAAAGTCTCGGTACCAAACAACTTGATTGGCATCGTTGGCCCAAATGGCTGCGGCAAGTCCAATGTGATTGACGCCATCCGTTGGGTGATGGGTGAGTCGTCGGCGAAGACCTTGCGCGGCGACAGCATGGAAGACGTCATTTTTAATGGTTCGGCTGTGCGTAAGCCGGTTAATCGAGCCTATGTCGAACTGGTATTTGATAACACCGATGGTTCTGCGCCGGGCAGTTACGCTAAGTTTGCTGAGATCGGGATTCGTCGTGAGTTGACCCGTGATGGTGGTTCTAAATACTTTATCAATAAAGATCGTTGTCGCCGCAAAGATATCCAGGATATTTTTCTGGGTACCGGTTTGGGGCCACGTTCCTATTCGATTATTGAGCAAGGCATGGTTGGACGCATCGTCGAGTCCAAGCCGGAAGACCTGCGCGTGCTGATTGAAGAGGCCGCTGGGATTTCAAAGTATAAAGAGCGGCGTCGTGAAACTGAAAACCGCATTCGCCATACGCGCGATAATTTAAGCCGGGTCGAAGATATTATCGGCGAGTTGGAAACCCAACTGCGCCGTTTGAAGCGTCAAGCCAATGAAGCGGAACGATATAAGACCCTGAAAGCGGAACAGCGCGAGTTGGATACGCAGCAAAAGACCTTACGTTGGTCTGGTTTGCACGACCAGGTCAAAGCCAAAGATTTGGAACTCGAGCGCTTACAAACGGAGTTCGAGTCGCAAGTTGCTGAACAACGCGATGTTGAATCAAAAATTGAGTTGATGCGAGAACAGCAAGCTGAGCTGACCGAAACCTTGAATACCGTGCATGCTGAGTATTACGGGGTTGGTGGTGAAATTGCGGCGCTGGAGCAGTCCATTGAGCACACGCGCACCACGCGGCAACGACAGCAGGAGGAGTTCGAGCGTCTGGTTAACTCAGAGCTGGAAGCATCGCAACTTTTAGAGCAGGACCAAATTCGACTCGAGACTGCGCAGGAGCAGCAGGTCGAGTTGGAACCGATGGTGGAAGCGCTGGCGGAAAGTTACGAAGTCGCTCTGGGTGAGTTTCAATCGGCAGAACAGGCATTTCAACACTGGCAGACTGAATGGGAGCAGCTCAACCGCGATGCCGCGAATCCAGAAAAAGAACGTGAAGTTCAGTCTACGCGGATTGAAGAGCAACAACGTCAAATTCACCACTTCACACAGCGTAGTGAGCAAGTAGCAACGACGCTGGCAGATATCGATGGCAAACTGAATATCGACGAGATTAATCAGTTGAAAGAAGATGTGGCCATGGTTGACGAGGAGTGCGCCACACTGGAAGCGCAACTCCAAGAGCGCGACCAAGAAATCGTCACTTTGCGCAATGCGCTGGATGATAGCCGCGAGCGCCATAATCTCGTGCGTCATAAATTGCAGGACGACTCAGCTCAGTTGAAGTCGCTTAAAGCCCTGCAGGCAGCGGCACTGGGTGAAGATAATCCCGAGGTCAACAAGTGGCTGCAAATGCGCGGTATCAAAGACAATCCGCGTCTTGCCGCCAGCCTGCAGGTTAAGAGCGGCTGGGAACTGGCGGTGGATACTGTTCTTAGTAGTCAGCTCAATGCCATCTCCGTACAACAGCTCGAAGAACTGGCCGGTGAATTCGATTCGTTTAAAGCGGGTCGAGTCTGGGTGGTTGATCAGACTTCCGCACCGGTTGCGAACAATGAGACCAAGCTTGAGATCTTGGCCGATAAAGTCAGTTCCAGCGATATTCAAATCGATGGTTGGTTTCACGGTGTTTACGTGACCGATACGGTTAAAGAAGCGCTGGCGCAGCGTCACAAACTCGCCGCGCACGAATCCATCGTGACACGCGAAGGCTGCTGGATTGGAACCAACTGGGCGTCGTTCGGCATGGATCAGGCCAAGGGCGGTGTACTGCAGCGTGAGGCGCAGATCGAAAAGCTGACTGACAGCGTCGACCTCGCCAGTCATGAACTGCAAAAGATCCAGGCAGCGACCGAAGCCGATCAGGCGCGAATCAAAGAGTTGGAGTCTACGCGTGAGATTGCACGGAATGAATTTCGTAATAAGTCGCACCAGCGCTCAGATTTGCACAATCAATTGGGCAGAATTGAGGCGCGTAGCGCGGAACTGTTGAAGCAGCGTGATAATTTACTCATTGAGCAGCAAGAGTTGAGTGATCGCCTCGCCAATGCCAAGGAGCATGTGGCGACCGCGCAAAAATTAATGGAAGATGCGCAAGAACTGGCATCGAATTTCGAGCATCGCCGAGAAGAATTGACACAACAACGTGCTGAGTTGTCTGGTCAGTTGGAGGCAACTAGGCAACGTGAACGTGCAGCTCGAGATGAGCGCCAAGCGAAGCAGATTGAATTGGAGCGTTTGCAATCCAGCACCAGCAACTTGCAGGAAAGCATCGCGCGCTTATCGCATCAGCTTGAAGGCCAAGCCGCGCGCCGCGCAGAGTTGGCTGCGTTGATTGACAACGAAGACGACCCAACCGAAGAAATGCGTGAGCAATTACAAGCTTTGATTGAAAAGCGTCTGGTGGTCGAGCAATCTCTGTCCAAGGCTCGTAACGAATTAGCTGAGTTTGAAAACCAGATGAAATCGGCAGATCAGGCGCGGCTTGGTTTTGACCGGCATTCCAAGTCCGTGCGTGACAACTTGGAAGGCGTACGTATGTCGCGTCAGGAGTTGGTGGTTCGTCGCAATACGATCTCAGAAGAGATGGGCAAGGACGAAGAAGCGATGCTATTGTTGCAGCAAAATCTGCCCGATGGCATTGTCTTGAAAGCGGTGGAGCAGGACCTGGCCGAAGTCTCGCGCAAGATTGAGCGAATTGGTGCGGTTAATTTGGTCGCGATTGATGAGTATGAAGAATGCTCAGAGCGTAAGGTTTATCTCGATAAGCAACACGCCGATTTAACGGAAGCCATGGCAACGCTCGAA
>JAUHZM010000232.1 GCA_030426005.1 Gammaproteobacteria bacterium | reverse complement strand
CGCATATAGGTCGCAGCCACGAAGCCACCCAGGTCACCGACCACGCCACCACCGAGCGCCAACAGAATCGAGGAACGATCACATCCGAGCTCCACCATCTCAGTCCAGACTTGCTCAGCGTAGCGAATGTTTTTGGCCGATTCGTCGCCCGGCACAATAATGGGATGAATTTGAAACCCGGCCGAACGCAGTGAGTCCACCACTGGCGCGTAGATATCAAAGATCGCCTGCTGCGTCAGCACCACCCATTGTTGACCTTGATTCCAAGGTGCCAGATGGTCAGCTAATTGGTTTCGCAGGCCGTAGCCCACCACGATATCATAGGAGTGTTCGCCCAGATCGACGGGCACACGGTGCAACTGTGAGTCAAACTGCATAAGAAATGATTTGGTGTACGACAGATCGACGTACAGAAGTTAGTTAGCGCTTTGTGGTTATTTTATCGCTTTCTCAAGGTCTCTGACCAGCGCATTCATGTCAACATGGGCCACGATGTTCCCGCCCATCCAGATTTCAACCGAATAAACCGCTTGCGCGACCAGCATTTGCAAGCCATTCACCGTTTTAGCGCCCTGCTTCTCGGCATCAGCCAGAAACTTGGTTTGTTTCGGGTTATAGACTAGATCAAAGGCAAGACAGCCTTCGTGGAATACGGATTTCGTCAATGGGGACGCTTTTACGTTCGGCGCCATGCCTACTGAAGTCGTGTTGACGATACAGGTTAACTCCGGTGCGCGCTTGGCCAGCTCGGCTTCATCACACAGAATCACATCTACTGCGTCGTTAACAGCGTGAATCACCGATTTAAGCTGTTCGGCACGCTCCTGTGTACGATTAATAATCAGTACTCGTTTGGCTTCACCTTCCGCCAACACCGCGCCAACCGCTTGCGCACTGCCACCAGCACCCAGGATCGCAAATTGATTGCCCTCGATTTGCACGTCATTCTGACGTAAAGAGTAGGCAAACCCGAGCAAATCGGTGTTGTATCCGGTGAGTTTATTGCCCACCCGATTAACGCAGTTAACCGCGTTAATCAGTTTGGCTTTGCTGTCGACTTCGTCGAGCAGCTGAATAACATGAAATTTGTGAGGTGTGGTGACATTTACGCCATCGAAACCGCCAACACGGAAACCAGAGAAAAACCCTTTCAGCCGTTCCTCTGGTAATTCCACCGTTCGATACGAGGCGTCGTCAATTTCGAGCTGACGGTAAATCGCCTTGTGCAGCACTGGGCTTAAGCTGTGGCCCAACGGTTCTCCCAATAACGCAAATCTCTTCAAATTTTACCCTGTCAAACGTAGCGAGTGACTCAGTCCTAAAGCCCCTCAGGATTATGAATAAAGTCGTCTTTCACCACTTAACATCAAGCGGCACGCACTGCACGTCTTGATCGTACCGCATTTGCAAGGTTTCGGCAAAGGTCTTCCGTTTCTTGCCAGCCGATACATCCATCAGTGATGCTTTGGCCGTACACCAATGGCTGCCCTTCCACCACTTTTTGCTTACCTTCGACTAAGTTAGACTCAATCATGACACCAAACACGCGACTCTCGCCCTGCTCAATTTGACGGCACACGTCATCACAAACAACGCGCTGCTTAGCGAACTGCTTGTAGCTATTGGCATGACTGAAATCAATCATGATATTGGGGCGTAAGCCCGCCGCTTCCAACATACCGGCAGCTTGATCCACAAATTCTTTGGCGTAGTTTGGCTCATCGCTACCGCCACGTAAAATAATATGGGTAAACTGATTGCCGGTGCTTGCCACGATCGCCGTCCGTCCTTCTTTGGTCACCGACAGAAAATGATGCGGATTACTGGCCGCACCGATCGCGTCGACCGCGATTTTGAGGTTGCCATCAGTGCCATTTTTGAAACCAACCGGGCAAGACAAACCGGACGCCAACTCACGATGACATTGACTCTCAGTGGTACGCGCTCCAATGGCGCCCCAAGAAACAATATCACCCGTGTACTGCGGCGTGATTAAATCCAGATACTCACAACCAGCAGGCACACCCAGATCATTAATTGAGAGCAACAGATTGCGTGCGATACCAAGCCCTTTGTTGACACTAAAACTGCTATTCAAATCCGGGTCATTGATCAGACCTTTCCAACCTACCGTGGTACGCGGCTTCTCGAAATACACGCGCATCACGATCACTAATTCGTCCCGTAACTCCTGCTTTAGTTCAACCAGTCGACCTGCGTACTCCAACGCAGATTTTGGGTCATGGATAGAACAGGGTCCGACAATCGCAACTAATCGATCATCTTCACCAGCCATTACAGCTTCAATTTCCGAGCGAGCCTGAGCCGTGGTGTCCGCCGCTTTGTCGGTCAGCGGAAACTGTTCGTGAATGTGGACTGGGGAAATAAGTTCCTTGGTTTGAGCAATTCTTAGGTCATCTGTGCGTTTCATGGTTAGAACAAAATTAAGTTATCTGGCAAATTTTGGCAGCATTGCGTTTATTGACGCCGAAAACTCACCAACATGGTAAAGTGACTATATCACGCTGTGCGCGCAATCCGTTTTCGATTTTGCTAACAATCTCGACGTAATGTCATAAAGGCAGACTAGTATACTGGCATGCTCGCTGTTTGCGCTGCTCTGCCTGACATATTCTGACCCATATCGCACATAAGCATGAATGATTTGACCGTAATCCCCTCCAACACCACCACACAAAACACGCCGCCGTTTCTGAATACGGAATTGAGCTTATTGTCGTTTCATGAACGGGTGTTGAGTATGGCGCTTGATACGCGAGTGCCATTATTAGAACGGCTCAAATTTTTATGCATATTCAGCTCAAATATGGATGAGTTTTTTGAAATTCGTGTCTCGGGCTTAAAAGCGATGGCGCAAAGCTCTGTCGCGAGCGAAAGCGTGGATGGCATGACGCCTCAGATTGCATTGGACAAGATCAGCGAACGAGCCCATCGCTTAGTTGACCTACAATATCAGACGCTAAATCAGCAAGTACTGCCAGCCCTACAGGACTACGGCATCCAGTTTGTGGAAGAGCAGCACTGGACCAGCGGTCAAGCTAAATGGATTCGTGCATACTTCAAACGTGAAGTCTTGCCTATTTTGACCCCAATTCGACTCGACCCAGCACACCCATTTCCGCTCACCATTAATAAAGGACTGAGTATTGTGGTGGATCTGCATGACCCTGACCGAGATGATGCGCACAACATTGCGATTGTACCAGCACCGCGCGCCCTGCCCCGCTATATTCGGCTCCCGCCTGAGCTGTGCATGAAAGAATACGAATACGTGTATCTCGCATCGATCATCCAGGCCAATATTCGTAAACTGTTTAGCAATGTGAAAGTGCTGGGTTGCTACCAGTTTAGAATCACCCGAAACAGCGATTTGTACGTCGACCTTGAAGCGGTTGAAGACCTCGCACGCACACTCGAAGGTGAGCTGCCTCGACGCCTGTATGGTGAAGCCATTCGACTGGAATTGTCGGCTGATTGTCCAAAGAAGATTCTGAATTTCCTGAAAGACCGATTCCAAATTTCAGACGAGTACATTTACCTCGTAGATGGGCCAGCCAACCTAAATCGGTTGATCACCTTACCGGATCTGGTTAATCGCCCGCAGATCAAGTACCAAGGTTTTACCCCGTCGGCACCTGACAATCTTACGCAGCAGAACAATATGTTTGACACCATTAATAATGGAGATGTGTTGCTGCACCACCCGTTTCAGTCCTTTGCTCCAGTGGTGGAGCTATTACGCCAGGCGGCCAACGATCCTGACGTATTAGTCATCAAACAGACCCTGTATCGTACCGGATCGGAATCAGTATTGGTCGAGTTGTTGGAAGATGCAGCCCGTGCGGGTAAAGAAGTCACCGTCATTGTAGAACTGATGGCGAGATTTGACGAACAAAACAATCTCGACACCGCTCACAAGCTGCAGTCAGCCGGTGCGCATGTGGTCTATGGCATGGTTGGTAAAAAGACACATGCCAAAATGCTAATGATCGTACGACGCGAGCGCAAGAAACTGCGGCGCTACGTGCACCTTGGCACTGGTAACTATCATCAAGGGAATACCCGGGTTTACACCGATTACGGGTTGATCACCAACGACAAAGACATCACCCAGGACGTGCATGAGCTATTTATGCAGCTGACAACGCAGGGACCAAACCCGCCACTGGCGCGCCTATTTCAATCGCCGGTCGGCATCAGTGACATGCTGGTGAGCAAGATTCAGCGTGAAGCAGAACATGCGCGAGAAGGCCTGGATAGCCACGTGATCATCAAAGCCAACGGCCTGTCGAGCCCAGTGGTAATCAATGCAATGTACGAAGCTTCGCAGGCTGGGGTTAAGATCGAACTAATTATCCGCGGCATTTGTTGCCTGCGACCAGGTATCGCGGGGCTATCAGAGAATATCACCGTACGCTCAGTGGTCGGCAGATTCTTGGAACACGGTCGTGTATTTTATTTTTTGAACGCAGCAGACGAAAGCGAAATCTACTTATCCAGTGCCGATTTGATGCCACGCAATCTGCGCAACCGAATTGAGCAATGCACACCGATTCTGGATCCGATTATCAAGGCAACTATCTTGAACGATTTACATGCGTACCTGGCTGATAATAGTAACGCTTGGCTAATGGAACCGAATGGAAAGTACATTCAGGCCATTCCTGCTGGTCCCGAGGTTCCGCGCTTTAATGCGCAGCAGTCATTGCTTGAAGTTCACGCAGACGAGTACTAGACCTGCGAAGCCCTCCAACCTAGTGCCTGCAGGGGCTACAGAAATACCAGTTTAATCCCGATGGTTTTTAGCCAGCTGCGTTCTTGCTTGAGGTCGGCTTCGGTGAGTGGATTGTTAGTCAACCATTTCGGCTCAAACGTTAATTTGACTTGCTCGGCCTCGACGCTGATTCCAATGTGATTCGGCACATGACTGCCACGACCTCGGTGCAACAAAACAGCCAAACGCAGCAATACCGCCACACGCTTCGCTGGCGTCACCAGCGTCGACGGCAGCGCTTCGAAGGTTTGAATCGGGAATTTACGACGGTGACCGACCACCAACGCGGCCAGTAATAATTGATCACGGCGTGCGAATCCCGCCA
>JAUHZM010000231.1 GCA_030426005.1 Gammaproteobacteria bacterium | reverse complement strand
GGCCAGCCTCCGCTGGGGCTTTAAACGGTAAATTAACATCCACTGTTTCGCCTCCCATGAGCGCTTTAACCGGGCCGCTTCCAACTACCGGATCCGTCTGAGAAATCACTCCATCAGAGGACAATCTAACTGTGACGGTGGTCGCCGATGCGTCTGTGGTACCTGAATTGCTCACAGAAGCCAACACACTCGCAGTGCCACCAGCAGAAGTTCTTAACCTTTCGATATCGGCAATCGAAGCGATGAGGTCCACACTGGCAGTGAACATCGGCAATGAAGGCGTATTTTCAGCAAAATATTCGTGACTGTCTGCATTTCGCACAGCATTGCTAGGATTCGTTCGAGCTAGATTTCGAGCCGCGGACTGCCCATAAACCACATCATCGGTCGCCGCCACCACATTGAAGTGGCTGACTTCATGAATGATGGTTCCAGCCTTAGAATCGGTCCCAGTCATGGGCGCACTCCAGAACGCTTGGCCCAAATAAACAAACGTATGCAAAGTAAGGCACACTATCATCGCACTCAAACGTGATAGTGCGACCACTCAAGGTGGAAAAAATTCGATCGAAGTTTCGCTGTACCGCATTCCAACGCGTGGCTGAATACGCCCCGAACCACTCTTTATAGCGCTGTACTGAACCGCGAAACGCGACCGGCGTCGCCTGCAAGTCGTCACGTGCACGCTTGGCCAAGCTCTCAGCGGCACCGAGTGCAGAGTTAATTTGCCCAGGCCGACTACCGCCACAACTATTAATCACGGGGGTTTGCTTGAGACTGACGGGCCGATCTTTAGTTAGAGTTAATTTAACCGATGATGACTTTTGTGCCACGCCTGCCCCTTTCGGACTAATGGAGTACTCGCCTTTGTAGTCAAGTTTGTAGCCAGTGTTAATATCTACCACTTTACTACGGCTCTCGCCTGGCGCCAGGCCAATATAGTCAGCTGCCGCAGCTGGCGCTCGTTTGTAATGGCGCCCCATATACGGCAACACCTCACCTTCGTACACCACACTTAGAAAATCCTCATCAACACGCCCCTCCAGGGCGGTTTCCCAACGAAGAAGTCGTTGCGTTGTGGTTCCAAGGTTGGTGTAAGTAACCTTTACCAAGGCTTGCTCGGTGGGACTAACTTTGCTTTGGACCAAATCCAAGCTTACCGCAATGCCGCTGGGCAAGTCGGCTTTGGCACTTGCACAGATCAACACGAAACTGAGAGTTAGAATTTGCAGTACAGCCTTGTTTTTAAACACCACAATCAACTTAGACATGGTCGAATTCTCCTAATTTGCACGCAACGTGATGCATGAATGCGTCTCATCGCGCCCTGGGTAGCTTAGCACTGGGGGAAGTTGGGCCCAGTCGTAAATTTTAATTCATTCATGCGGGCCGGTATCACTTCGTTATCACGCGACACAAACACGCCAGTAAACTCAAGTCGATATACGCGATTTGCGCAAAACGAGTAAGCCTCAGCGAGACTTTGAGTGCGTCTTAAAGACTCACCCGGCTTCAAAACAAGATAATCATTCGGCCCCGGTGCGGCGCGTTTCACCATTCGCCCCTGATACGGTAAAACAGATTCATTCCCGTCTGAACCAACTGTAATCCGGTAAAGGTCGCCCAACAACATTGCTTCTAGTGGTGTATTCCAAAGTAAAAGCTCTATCGATTCCAAACTTTCATTCTCCACCTCAGCCTCCAACACCACCTTTCCGGTCGCTAATTCGGCTTTATTCAGAGAGAGAGTTAATTGCATCGTCTGAGCACTACAGGACGTCAACAAAGACGCACACGATAGTACCACGGCGAACCAGAATTTTGATGTCATTTAGAATCCACCAATGAATTATCAACGGTCATTACCGAGCAGCAGATCAATAATCGGTACAAGAATAAGCGGAGTTGGTTCAGGCTCAGGCGGCACTTCAGGATCTGGTTCAGTACCGGGTTCGCCAGGCTCGCCTGGTTCGCCACCACCATCTCCTCCACCGCTGGTCGGCATCGGTAATCCCGTTGGGTTAGCAGCGAAATACTGATAATTCGACGCAGTTCCAACTGCACGATCAGGGTTCGTAATCGCTAAACCAACTGCTGCACTTTGACCGTAATTTGCACCATTGACGCCATTCGGGCCGTCATCGGTATTCGCTGTGTCATTAAAATGACTTATCTCATGGACAATTACTGATGCTTGTGAATCTCCGCCAGACCTCGGCATATTAAAGAAACCTTCGCACAGAAAAATCTCGGACGTGCGTGAACGATAAACATAAGCAATCGTTCGATTGGTACCCGCATCACAAGCACAGTCAAACGTGAAACGTCGACCACTGGCAGCACTGTAAATCCGAGTCATGCCATCTTGTACGCGACTCCAACGTGCCGGAGTGTACTGCCCGAACCAATATTTGTAACGACGCGCTTCGGAACGAGCACTTACTGGCGTATTCCTAAGATCGTCGCGAGCTCGGCGCGCGTAGCTCTCGGCTACACCTAAAGCGCCATCCGCCGCAGTTGCTTGCGCGACGGTACAAAAGCGTGCAACAGAGGCTTGTTTCGGCAACACGGGTTCCGGCCTAGATTCGGTTAACCAGAATTGCGAACTTCCCGCCAGAACGCCAATATTAGGGTCTCGGTAGAAGACCTCGTACTCACCGATCTGACGCACGCCGTAACTTGCCTCAATATCAACCGAGGCCGTAATTGATTGCCCAGGCTCAAGTACCGTGTAATCAGTGCTCGATGGCGGTAATCGCATAGCAAGAATGCCCTGATATGGCAGGGGCTCACCATTTTGAAGCACCATCAAAAAGTCTTCCGCAACCGTTCCCTCCAGTGCTGTACCGTACTCTAGTAAGTGCACCACTTGCGCAGACTGATTTTGGTAGGTGACCGAGATCACCACCGGATCGGCTCGGCCAATATGCGTTTGGGGGACTGAAATGGATACAGAGAGGCCAGATGGCAGCGTCGCTGCCGACACAGAGAACCAGAGGCCGGCGACCGAGGCCAGCAAAGCTCTGATCCAGACTTTCCGCGCTAACTGATCCAACCAATACCTCAAATAATTCGCTATTTACTCTTCATCAGACTCTTGTTCTTGAGACTGTGACGCGTTGCTTTCGGTATCAACGAACTCGACTTCGACAGGTTCGTCTTCATCTGACTCTGCGACTTTCTCAATACTGATAAGCTTTTCGCCAGCAGAGACACCGATGATTTTGACACCCTGCGTATTACGACCAATTACCGACACTTCGGAGACACGAGTACGCACCAGAGTACCACCATTGGTAATCAACATTGCCTCGTTGCCTTCTTGTACCAGAATAGCACCAACCGCATTACCGTTGCGATCAGTGGTCTGAATTGAGATCACACCTTGACCACCTCGGCCTTGGACATTGTATTCCGACAACATTGTCCGCTTGCCATAGCCGTTTTCTGTGAGGGTTAGTACCGCAGAGTCAGCGTCACCAGCATCACAAATAATCATGGCGTTCACTTGGTGCCCATCACCAACCTTAATGCCGCGCACACCGCGGGCGGTTCGGCCCATTTGACGAACATCCTGCTCAGCAAAACGAATTGCTTTGCCTGAGCTGCAGAACAACATGATTTCTTGCTCACCACTGGTCAGACCAACACCGACCAAGGAATTACCATCCACTAAATCCAGCGCAATAATTCCATTAGCACGAGGGCGCGAGAAATCCATCAAGGACGTCTTTTTAACCGTTCCGTCACTGGTCGCCATGAACACAAACTGCCCTTCAGCAAACTCTTTAACCGGCAATATCGCAGTGATGTGTTCGTCGCTTTCGAGCGGTAATAGATTAACAATCGGCTTGCCTCGCGCATTACGTCCTGCTTGCGGTAGCTCGTACACCTTCAACCAATAAACCTTGCCTCTGTCAGAAAAACACAGAATAGTGTCATGCGAGTTAGCCACGAACATGCGCTCGACAAAATCTTCGTCTTTTGTTTTGGTTGCGCTTTTGCCTTTACCACCTCGACGCTGTGCGCGGTAGTCACTCAAAGGCTGCGACTTGGCATAACCCTCATGCGACAGCGTTACCACCAAGTCTTCCTCGGCGATCATATCTTCCAAGGTAAGATCGAGTTTCTGGTCAATAATCTCGGTGCGACGCTGATCGCCATACTCATCCCGAATCGCGACCAACTCTTCACGGATCACCTCCATTAGGCGATCCACATTTTCAAGAATATTAATAAACTCGGCGATTTTCTCGAGCACATCTGCATACTCGTCGCGAATTTTGTCTTGCTCCAAACCAGTTAATCGATGCAAACGTAGATCCAAGATTGCCTGGGCTTGTTTTTCAGACAAGCGATACTCATTACCGTGCAACCCCAGCTCTGGGTCCAATCCGATCGGCTTAGATGACACCGCACCGGCGCGCGCAATCATATCTGCCACCACACCAGGCGTCCAACTCCGCTCCAGCAACTGCTCTTTTGCCACAGCGGGACTAGCAGATTGCTTAATTAACTCGATCATCTCATCGATATTACTCAAGGCAATCGCAAGACCTTCCAGAATATGTGCACGTGCGCGAGCTTTACGCAAATTGTAGATGGTACGTCGGGTTACCACTTCGCGGCGATGCTTAATAAACTCCGCCAACAGCTCGCGCAAATTAAATAAGCGTGGCTGGTTATCCAGCAGCGCAACAGTATTGATGCCGAACACGGTTTGCATCTGGGTCTGTTGAAACAGCTTATTGAGCACTACCTCAGCGACTTCACCTCGACGTACGGAAATGAACATCCGCATACCGCTCTTATCAGATTCGTCACGCAGTTCGGTAATGCCTTCAATTTTTTTGGTTTTAACCAGTTCCGCGACCGTTGCTTTCGTTGGTCTCGATGTGCGTGCGAGCACGCATGTAGATTTTTCCACGCCCAGTGCGATACGCGTCACGAATCCCTTTGGAGCCGTTAATAAAACCAGAAGTTGGAAAATCTGGGCCGGGAATGTGCTCCATTAACTCATCGACAGTGATATCTTCATTGTCAATCATGGCCACACAGCCATTAATCACTTCGGTCAAATTGTGCGGCGGAATATTGGTCGCCATACCAACAGCGATACCGGAAGAACCATTGACCAACAGAGCTGGGATTTTGG
>JAUHZM010000230.1 GCA_030426005.1 Gammaproteobacteria bacterium | reverse complement strand
TATCTCCGACAGTCGCTTCAACGGTACGTTGAGTTCCCTCAAAGTCAATAAATGTGATGTTTGGCATATCTCTAACCCGTCTATATTAATGTTGCTCTACCAACGGACAGCCAACTGTGCGTGGTACCGCGGCAAGGTATGAGGTTTTTGGAATCTGAAACTAATCAGTGACTTCCGAATACTAAAAAACCCAATCTGAATAACAGACTGGGTTTTCTAAAATGGTGCCCAGGGCCGGACTTGAACCGGCACAGCTTGCGCTACTACCCCCTCAAGATAGCGTGTCTACCAATTTCACCACCTGGGCAAAAAACTTTCAATGTGACTTGCGAAACTTATTGTTGCGCTTCGTCCACAGCAGCTTCGACCTCGTCGACCGCTGTATCAACGGCTTCTTCAACTGCATCAGCGGCATCAGAAGCAGACTCAGATGCTTCATCTACCACATTTTCAACCGCCTGCTCAGCGTCGCTCACAAAGTCTTCTACGGCAGCTGACTCATCCGGAATACTAGGAACGTCACCTGCATCAACAGAGGTCTCTACGCTCGATGATTCGATAACTGGTACTTCAGAGTCCTGTTGCAAAATCAACGGCTCAACAACATCCGCTTGCGCATTACGCTTAGCATAAATGTATGCCAGTGTCAGACAGCTTAAGAACAACACAGTGACCATGATTGACGTCGTGCGGCTCAAAAAGTTGGCTGAACCACGGCTGCCGAACATGCTTTGTGAGCCGCCTCCACCAAAGGCTGAGCCCATGTCGCTTTTGCTATTTTGCATCAACACCAATGCGATAATCGCCACGGCGGCAAACACACTGATGATAATTAAAAAAGTAGTACCGTTCATTTATTAACTCTGTTGTGCTGCATTTATGGGACAGCATCCACATTCATGATTTCAGCTACTTAAGCCCGAAATCCTCAATATCAAGCCTGCGACGCTAACTTCTGTGCCGCGCGACAAATACCTACAAAACTTTCAACTTTCAATGCCGCACCGCCGATCAGCCCACCGTCGATATCCGGTTGTGCAAACAGCAATTCCGCATTGTCGGCTTTTACACTACCGCCGTATAAAATCCGCATTGATGCAGCAATCTCCGCATCATGCTCAGCCAGACGTGCACGAATAAAGGCGTGCACTTCCTGAGCTTGCTCAGGGCTCGCTGTTTCGCCGGTGCCGATCGCCCACACGGGCTCGTAAGCAATCACCGCATTTTTCATTTGCTGTATACCGACCTGATTCAGGACCGCATCCAACTGGCGACCAACAACCTGCTCAGTTGCACCCTGCTTGCGCTCATCCAGCGTCTCACCAACACACAAAACCGGTGTAATTCGCTGTGGTTCAGCCACGCAAGCCGCAAATTTATCGGCGATTTGCACGTCAGTCTCAAGAAACAACTCGCGTCGCTCCGAGTGACCCAACAAAACATAATCACAACCTAGTTCTGCTAACATCGGCAGTGCAATCTCACCGGTATAGGCACCACTGTCATGCGCGTTCACGTTCTGTGCGCCGATTGCCACCGGCTGACTTTGTGCCGCTGACACCGCATGCTGCAAATATACGGCTGGAGGACAGACTAAAATGTCATACGCCAGCTCACGCTGCTCACTCAGAGACGCCATTTCCAGCACAGATCGGGAGATCCCGGAAATCAGCTCAGCCGTCATTTCTAGACTGCCATGCATCTTCCAGTTTCCTGCTACCAAGAATCGTCTCATACGCGCCTCTGTGCTTGGAATTTAGTGAGCGCGGATATTAGCATAGCGCTATGCATAGCACTAGAACTAACCGCTAAATTTTCGCCCTTGATCAAACCTGCTTTTCGACCACTGCGGCAATTTCCTGACAGCATTTCAGGACTTCTGTCTCGTCTTCGCCTTCAACCATCACTCGAATTACAGGCTCCGTGCCAGATGCACGCAACAACACACGACCGCGCCCTTGTAGCTGTGCTTCTTTCTCATTAACACTGGCTTGCACTTCCGCACGGGTTACCACATCTGCTGCATTTGAACCGGGCTTCAAGCGAACATTAATCATCGTCTGTGGATACATTTGCATTTGTGCAGCGAGTTCGTGCAACGGCTTTTGCATAAACGTGATCTGCGTTAACACCTGCAATGCCGACACCAAGCCGTCACCGGTGGTGGTTTTGTCCAAACAGATGATATGACCAGAAGACTCACCACCCAAAACCCAATCACGTGAGTGCAATTCTTGCATTACGTAGCGGTCCCCCACTTTGGCACGCACAAATGGAATACCGCGCGCTTCAAGCGCTTTCTGCATCCCGAAATTACTCATCTGCGTGCCAACCACGCCACCTTTGAGGCGCCCCTGCTTATGCAAACTGTCAGCTAGGACAAACAGCAGCTGATCACCATCCACCACATTGCCCTGGCGGTCCACCATCATGACCCGATCGGCATCGCCGTCGAACGCGATCCCCACATCACATTCCGCCTCCAGGACTAGGGATTGAAGACCTTCAATATGGGTAGAGCCGCATTGTTCGTTGATATTATAACCATTGGGCTTGTTATTGATGACTTCGATCTCCGCACCCAACTCATGAAATACCGCGGGAGCTGATTGATACGCAGCGCCATTCGCACAATCCAGGGCGACTTTGAGGCCGCGAAAATTCATCCGACGTGGAATCGTGCCTTTACAGAACTCCACATACCTGCCAACCGCATCATCCATGCGGTAAGCCTTACCCAGATCTTTCGACGCCACCACTTCGATTGGTGCCGACATAAGCTGTTCGATTTCAGACTGAATCTCGTCGGAAATTTTGCTGCCATTTGCAGAGAAAAACTTAATCCCGTTGTCGGAATAAGGGTTGTGCGATGCGCTGATCACCACACCCGCATTAGCACGCGCAGTTTGTGTCAGATAAGCGATTGCTGGCGTCGGCAACGGACCCAACATCACCACATCCATACCCGCCGAAGACAAGCCAGCTTCCATCGCTGATTCCAGCAAATACCCAGACACTCGAGTATCTTTACCAACCAGAACACTGCCCTTGCCGTAGTGCTTCTTGATCACCGAGCCTAATGCCCAGCCTAGATGAACGATGGTTTGCGGCGTGATCGGCTCACTCCCAACCGGGCCCCGCACACCATCTGTTCCAAAAAAAGAGTTTGTCATAATTATTCTTATTCTTGATCGCGTACAGCTTCGATACTGCGTACCGCGTCATACGTTGCTCTAACATCGTGGATGCGCAGTATTCTAGCGCCATTTAATACAGCCTGCACAGCCAATCCGATACTTGCGGGCAGGCGCTCATTCACATCGCGCGCGAGTAGTTTATCAATCAGTGATTTACGCGACACGCCAATCAATACCTCGCTACCAGTGCGTGTACGCAGACGCTCAACCGCATTCAATAGCTGCAAGTTGTGTGACAAGGTTTTGCCAAAGCCAATTCCAGGGTCGACGATGATTTTGTTCCTCGCTATGCCAGCCTGCTCACAATCCGCGATGCGCTGATTTAGAAAGTCGACGACCTCATCTTCGACGTGCGCGTATTGAGGCGCGTCTTGCATGGTTTGAGGATTACCCTGCTTGTGCATCAAACACACAAATAAACCTGATTCAGCTGCCACCTGCACTGCATTCTCTGCCTGCAAGGCATTGATATCATTAATCATATCAACACCAGCAGCGGCGCAAGCCAGCATTACCTCCGGTTTATAGGTGTCGATCGAAATCGGCGCGTTCGTGTGCTGTCGAATCCCTTCAATAACGGGAATCACCCGATCCAACTCCTGTTGCAGAGAAACCGGTTCCGCGCCCGGCCGAGTCGACTCACCACCAATATCCAGCACGTCCGCCCCCTCCTCTAACAGAGTGAATGCGTGGTCAACGGCGGCCGAAGCAGCATGAAATTTGCCGCCATCAGAGAAAGAATCGGGGGTTACATTTACGATCCCCATAAGCACCGCGGGCCTTCCATTTAGAAGGCCGCGCAGAGTGACAGCGCCAGGGCTGCCGGTAATTTTATGAGAGGTCATCGCGCAGAGATACGCCGGACCACAGACTCAGGTTTCGCTAGCTGGATTATCAAGCTGGGGCTTGACAGCTGGCTTACCTTTTTCATCATCACCCGAGTCATCTTTGCCACGCGGTGTTGGCAGGTCAGCAGGCGGAGTCGGCAGTTTGCCCTCCATGATCTCAGCGATTTGCGCCGCATCCAGAGTCTCAAATTCCATCAGCGCTTTGGCCATCACTTCGACTTTGTCTCGATTATCTTCCAAAATCTGTTTAGCACGCTGATATTGTTCGTCAAGAATACGCGTTACTTCGGTATCAATCAGGTTCGCCGTGGTGTCGCTCATATTCGCGCTATTGTTGCCACCCAAGCCACCTTCGGCTTGACTGTTGCCATACACGCGAGTTCCAAGCACGTCGCTCATACCCCAACGAGCAACCATGTTATGCGCCATTTCAGTCGCACTTTCAAAGTCGCTTGAGGCACCAGTTGTCATCTGATTCATAAACAACTCTTCGGCGATACGGCCTCCAAGCGCAACAGCGATGCGTGCCAGCAAAAACTCTTTATCGTAACCAAAACGATCTTCTTCCGGCAGATAGAAGGTCAAACCCAGTGCGCGGCCACGTGGAATAATAGTGACTTTGTGCACCGGATCATAAATGTCCTTCAGCACGGCCCCAACTACCGCATGGCCTGATTCATGATACGCCGTATTCAAACGCTCTTTTTCCGGCATCACGATCGACCGACGCTCAGCACCCATCATAACTTTGTCTTTGGCGAATTCAAAATCTTCCATCTCAACCAGCTTCTTGGCACCACGTGCAGCAAACAAGGCCGCCTCGTTCACCAAATTAGCGATATCCGCACCAGAGAATCCTGGCGTACCACGTGCGATAACAGCTGGATCAACGCTTTTGCCAATTGGAACTTTACGCATGTGGACTTTCAGAATCTGTTCACGTCCGCGGATATCGGGCAGTGGTACTACGACCTGACGGTCAAAGCGACCGGGACGTAGTAATGCAGGATCCAATACGTCAGGACGGTTGGTCGCAGCGATCACAATGACGCCGTCATTGACCTCGAACCCGTCCATTTCCACCAGCAACTGGTTAAGCGTCTGCTCGCGTTCGTCATGGCCGCCCCCGAGGCCGGCGCCGCGGTGCCGCCCTACCGCGTCGATGTCATCGATGAA
>JAUHZM010000229.1 GCA_030426005.1 Gammaproteobacteria bacterium | reverse complement strand
CTCGAAACCTCCCCGCACCGAGTATTCGATTCCACTTCCTTCTCGCTGGACGAGTTCAAACCATTGCGCGGGCTGGTGAAGGGCTGCACCATCAACGATATGGTGCTGGCGATCTGCTCTGGTGCCTTGCGCAAATACTTGGGACATCACAAAGAACTACCCTCAGATTCATTGCGCGCATTTGTGCCGGTTAACGTGCGTGCCTCCAAGGGCAGCTTGTCTGAAACTGATCATCCTGGCAATAACATCAGCACGATGTCGCCTTTGTTGCATACCAACGTAGCTGACCCAGTTGAACGATTGACCTTAATTCATGCCGAGACGCGCGAACAGAAAGCCGCCCGCAAAGGTATTTCAGCGCGCTTGATGACTGACGTCACGCGGCATATTCCAGCCAGCACGCAGCTGCTCGCTGCGCGCTTGATGATGCGTTCTGAGATGGCCGGACGCATGACCAATGTGTGTATTTCCAATGTGCCCGGACCACAGGTGCCTGTGTACATGAACGGCGCCAAACTGATTCATCAAATGGGGCTCGGGCCGCTGGCTGACCGCATGGGTTTATTTATTGCCGTCACCAGCTACGACGGTCGCATGTCGTTCAGTGCCACCTCGTGTCGCCGCACCATGCCAGACGTAGACTTTTTTATGCAATGCATTCGCGAGAGTTTTTCCGACCTTAACGCTGCCGCAGCGGCAGCCACCGAGGCCGAAACAAACAAGCCGCGAGCAAAAAAGACCAGCAAAAAGACCAACAGCAAAAAACGTGTAAGCAAAAAAACCACGTCGAGTAAGAAAAAATCCACTAAGAAGGCAAGCAAACGCGTTGCCAAAAAATAAGTTCCACGAGGATATCTTTTTTATGACATTCAACACTCTTCCATCCACCAAAGCGCTGCTTGCTTCGCTGTTCGCAGTCTACGCCCTCACAGCTTGCAAACCAGCTGAACAGGCTGAGACGACCGCAGCACCGAGCGACGAGGTCGCCGAAACCACCAGCGTCGCGGAAAACCTAAATACCGCTGAGGCGATTGACGCCGCGGCCAAGCAGATTGACGATGCCGGCTTTATGCAACACGTACGAACCCTGGCATCAGATGAATTTGAAGGTCGCGCCCCTTCCACACCCGGTGGTGAAAAAACAGTTGCGTATTTGGAAACTCAATTTGCCGAGCTGGGCCTCGAACCCGCGTTTGAACTGGATGGCAAACCGAGTTATCGCCAAGCCGTTGATTTAATGGAACTGACGGTCACGAATTCACCATCATTAACGCTGACGCATGCCGAAGGGTCGGAACAAACTCTGGAATATCAACAGGACTCAGTTGTATTCAGTTCGCGTACCGGCGAGAAGCAGCAGCTGAACTCCTCCTCATTGGTTTTCGTTGGCTACGGCATCGTGGCACCAGAATATGGCTGGAACGATTATGCCGGGCTCGATATGACCGGAAAAACCGCGGTCATTCTAGTCAATGACCCTGGCTATCGAACACCTGAAGGGGAACTCTTTAAAGGCCGCGCCATGACCTATTATGGACGCTGGACGTACAAATACGAAGAAGCCGCACGTCAAGGGGCTGCTGGTGCCATTATCGTACACGAAGACGGTGCCGCAGGTTACCCGTGGGAAGTCGTGAGTGGCAGCTGGTCGGGCGCCCAGTACTATTTACTAACCGAGGATGGCAACCAGAACAACCTGGCGGTTGAAGCCTGGATCACACAGCCCGCAGCTGAGTCCTTGTTTACCAGTAACGGCCTGGACTTTCAGGCGATGGTCAGCGCCGCAACACAGCCGGGCTTTAAACCGGTGGCACTGAAATCTACCGCGTCAACCACGCTCGAACTGACCAGTCGACAATCTAAGTCCTATAATGTTGGCGCAGTTGTTCCAGGCCGCAGCAACGCCGATGAAGCCTTTATCTACACCGCGCACTGGGACCACCTCGGCAAGAAATCCGTGCCAGAAGGTGAAGACGCGATTTTTAACGGCGCACAAGACAATGCCACCGGCACTTCAGCCCTGCTGGAATTGGCTCAAGCGTTCAAAGCGCTCCCGCAAGCGCCTGAGCGCTCGGTTATCTTTGTCGCTGTCACGGCTGAAGAGTCCGGTCTATTAGGGTCCAAACATTATGCTGAAAACCCTGCATTCCCGATGAATAAAACGGTCGCTGGCATCAACGTTGATGGCATGTCGACGATTGGTGCAACAGACGATATCGTAGTGGTCGGTTATGGAAACTCAGAAATGGACGATTACCTCCGCCGCGTGTCTGCCACCCAAAACCGCACCGTGGTGCCGGAACCAACACCCGAAAAAGGCTACTTCTACCGCTCTGACCATTTCAACTTAGCCAAAAAAGGCGTACCCATGCTTTATGCTGAAGCCGGTTTGCAGATCCGTGGCAAACCAGCCGATTATGGCCAACAGGAGTCTGATCGTTACTTGGCTGAGCGTTATCACAAAGCCGGCGATGAGATCCACCCAGAATGGGACAATGGCGGCATCTTGCAAGATCTTTACGCGCATTTTGTAATCGGCGTTCAAATCAGTGACGGTGACGCACGGCCGCAGTGGAGCGAGGGTAACGAATTTAAAGCTATTCGTGAAGCCAGCTTGTCGGCAAACTAATTCGCCGAGATTTAACTTGAAGTCTTTCCTGAAGTTTATGGCCACCCTGGCAATTTTGCTGGGCGTGGCCATCGCCTCACTGTATTTCATTTACCCCGGGGTATTGCTGGAGGGCTTGCACCGACTTGCTGCGCGGGCTGCCGGGCTAGAACAGCGTTCAGTGCAAGTCGGCAACGCAAGGATGCATTACTATGAAGGCGGCCCTAACCATAAACAAACCCTAGTCTTGTTACATGATCTGGGTGACGATAAAAACACCTTTGTCACCGCCGTACGTACCTTAACGCCACACTATCGTGTCATTCTGCCCGATCTTCCGGCACACGGTGCGAATGCGTTTGTGGACGGTGAGGACTATTCTTTGCAAGGGCAACATCGTCAGCTGCAGCAGTTTTTTAGCGCCGTCACCGCGAACCGCTTTGTCATTGGTGGTCATGGCCTAGGAGGCCACTTGGCAAGCTATTTTGCACAACAGGAACCGCAAAAAATTGAAGGCCTGATCCTGCTTGGCAGCACCGGATTGCAACTCACTGAAACAACACCATACCCTCTGTTTCCAGCGCAAGTAGATACAAATTACTTCACTGCGATTTACCAAACGAAATACCGGAATCCACCGCAGTACCCTCAACCTGTATTGCAACACAAGGCCAATCAGCTCAACCAACAGATTCCGTTCTTCAACCAAGTAATTACACAGCTCAACCGAAGCCAACCGTACTCAACTGATTTACGATCCGTATCATCTCCGATACTGGTCTTGGTAGGCGACCATGACGCAGAGCAGGTCACTAAGCTACGTGACACGCTGAAAACCGCAAAACCTGATGCACGATTTCACCTCATTCAAAATGCCGGTCAAGCACCACAATTAGAAGCACCAGATGCCGTTGCTCAAACGATCGCAGCCCTCCTAGCTACGGTATTCACCGAATCGCAGTAGTTTGCGTTCAAGCGCGACCGTTTTTGCTTCGGTGCGCACATCCTGGCCAGCAACAGGGGCGACGTTTGCCGGCCATCAAATCTGTTTGCAGTCGTGCCAATCGCTTTTCACGCGTCGGCATTTTCTTAGCGTCTTCAATCCAGCATAGCCATTCGTTGCGTGCCAGCGGTGTTAAACCCTGCCATATCTCTAGCACAGCAGAGTCCGTGATCAGTCTGCGCTGAAGGTCTTCCGGCACCGAATGCACAACCCCAGGCGCAATCGGCGCAGCGCTTCCCTCTAACATGGCAATCGCCTAATCTTCATCGTCGAGCAGGGCTTTTCGGTCTCGGTCATAGTCTTCGTAACTGCGATTAGCCTCGCGCATGCAACCCTCATAGTCCGACTCCGGCAAGTGCGCACATTCCATCTGCTTACCGGCCTGTACCGCATCGTAGGTGCCTTTATTGGAGCATCCGGCGGCGATGCTCAACGCGATTAGTAGTATTATGCCTCTCATATCAGTTAGTCTCATGGTAGTTTGTCTGGCACGGGTTAAACTGTACCTTAAAATATCGATATTCATAGTCTACCTTACTGCGATTTCAGGCGGCGAACTTACTCAGGCATTGCCGCGATCTCTTTGATTCTGGATTCAATGACACGAGCAAACGCGGACAGCAAGAGTTCCGACCTTGCATTGTCTGACTGTAAACAAAGTCGGAGAACCTGCCCCCAAATGTTACAAATCAACAACGCGGCGGCATAAAATAATCGTGCATCTGCGGTATCAGATAATTCAACGAGGCGATCTGCTAACAGTTTTGCGTTCCGATCTGAATTTGCGGCATCAGCCGTGACTACTGCCGGGTGAGTTGAGATCGAAGTCCAAATAAATGCCAAACCCGGATTCGATCGCATTTGATCAAGCTGACTTTGCAACGTTGACGAGATGCCGGTCACAAGTTCGTCTAAGGAGCTCGCACTCGCAAGTCCTGCTTCCAGACCACGATCAATTCGAGCCATTTCGCTATTATAGAGCTGTCCGATCAGCGCATCACGCGTTGGAAAAAATTGGTATACCGACCCGATCGGAATACCCGCTCTAAGCGCGATATGAGACATCTTTATTTCCGCGCTACCTGCTTCTAGCATCAACTCCTTTGCAGCTCCCAAAATCGCCTCTACGCGGCGCCAACCGCGGTCCTGGGTCGGCTCATTCCACTGGGGTAACAAGTCAATTTTTGAACGACTATTCATATTGGATTGACAATAACATGAGAAACCCTCATATTACAAACATGACAAACTCTCATATTTATATTTCACCATGTCGATACTTCTCTTAACGTTCTTTATCAAAATATTTGTCACGGTATTTTTGTTGAGTCTACCTTTGCTGCTTGCTCCAAAATCAACATTGGATAGGTTTTTCCAAATGGGCAATCCCGACCAAAGTTTCTATCGCCTTTATGGGATTGCGATGACGGCACTACTCACAGCCTACACGGCTGGTTTAATTTCCCTGCTTCACGGCAAATTTCCCCATGAGGTGGTGTACATGGGGATTGTCTCCAATTTGGGCGTCGCGATTTATTTGCTCTCAACTGGCAACTGGCACAATAAAAAGCGCGCTATCTGCGTGTTCGGAATAATTGGCTTGGGGTTTTTATTTTCGGCCGTGA
>JAUHZM010000228.1 GCA_030426005.1 Gammaproteobacteria bacterium | reverse complement strand
CGTAATCCAAAGATGGGACTGTGTACGGGTAGCCTTAAGCAATCGGTTTATGGCGCGCCCGACAGGACTCGAACCTGTAACCTACGGCTTAGAAGGCCGTTGCTCTATCCAGTTGAGCTACGGGCACTCAACCTAACCATACTCTCCCATCAACGAATAGTTTGTTGACTCGACCCAAAATGAATCAATAGAACAACATAACCATCGTGACGACACTTTACCGCATATAAAAATGGTCGGGGTGGAGGGATTCGAACCCCCGACCCTCTGGTCCCAAACCAGATGCGCTACCAGACTGCGCTACACCCCGACGGTATGTGATTTTCACCCTGCTCCGTGTTAGACACTTGGGAAGGAACCGGTGCTGCTCAAGGTATTTCCTGAAGCCAAATCACGCTGTAAAGCGTTGAGGCGCGACTATACTCAGAGATGCTGAGGTCGTCAACGAAAAACGCAAAAAAAAGATAATTCTCAACAAAATTTTCTATTTCCTGATTCAGCTCAACCGAGAAATCAAATTCATGGCATTTTGTACCGCCAAGAACTTGAATTTCGCTATCTCAACCCCATCACTGCCCACATTAATTTTCGAGTATTAACTTCACATTTTTACGTAATCATGAGCAAACAACAAACGCACGCATTTCAAACCGAAATAAGTCAATTACTGGATCTGATGATCAATTCGCTGTACAGCCAGAAAGAAATCTTTCTGCGCGAGTTGATCTCTAACAGTTCCGATGCAATCGACAAGCGTCGATTCGAGGCCTTGACCGACGCCTCATTGTTGAATGACGATGAAGAGTTGGCTGTAACGATCACCACCGATAAAGACGCCGGCACATTGACCATCAGCGACAATGGTATTGGCATGAGCCATGACGAAGTCATCGAGAACATCGGCACCATCGCACGCTCAGGCACCAAGAAATTTGTTGAAGCAGTAAAGAACAGCGGCAAAGACAATGCCGATGTTAGTCTGATTGGTCAGTTTGGTGTGGGCTTTTATTCCGTGTTTATGGTGGCCGACAAGGTGACACTGACAACGCGCAAAGCCGGCACCAAAGAAGGTACTCAATGGGAGTCTGACGGCAAAGGCGAATTCACCATCCAAGCCGTTGACAAAGATCGCGTAGGCACCGACATCACATTGCACCTGCGAGAGGAAGAGAACGAGTATCTGGAAGACTTTCGCCTAAAACACATTATTCGCACCTACTCAGAGCACATCTCCCTGCCGATCAAAATGCTGGCACCTGCGCCATTAGATGACGAGGGCAAACCGCAGGAGGACGCGGAACGCGAATTTGAAACGGTCAATAGCGGCACTGCAATCTGGGCACGCCCAAAATCAGACGTGAGCGACGAGGAGTACCAAAACTTCTATCAAAGCTTGTCATACGACATGGAACCACCGCTCTCAACACTACACCACAAGGTCGAAGGCAATATGGAGTACACCTCCTTGTTGTTCATTCCGAAGAAAGCGCCGTTTGACCTCTGGAACCGTGACAATAAGAAAGGCATCAAACTGTACGTTCGTCGCGTGTTTATCATGGATGACGCGGAACACCTATTGCCGCACTACCTGCGCTTTGTAAAAGGTGTCATCGACTCGCAAGATTTGCCGTTGAACGTGTCACGTGAGATTCTGCAAAGCGATCGCGATATAAAGAAAATTAAAGCAAGCTCAGTCAAACGCGTACTTGATGAATTGACACGTCTGGCCAAAAATGAGACAGAACTCTATCAAGGGTTTTGGTCTGAGTTCGGCCAAGTACTGAAAGAAGGCGTGGTGGAAGATATGCCAAACAAGGACAAAATCACACCCTTGTTACGATTCGCGACGACTCAGTCGGACTCTGCTGAGCAAACCGTGTCTCTGGATGACTACATCGGTCGCATGCAAGACGATCAAGAAGCGATCTACTACATCACCGCCGAGAGCCATAAAGCCGCTAAGGGATCACCTCACCTGGAAGTCTTTGCTAAAAAAGGCATTGAAGTCCTGTTGCTCAGTGACCCAGTGGACGAATGGCTGGTCAATAGCATGGGCACCTACAACGACAAGCCATTGAAGTCAGTCACCAAAGGCGACTTGGCATTGAGTGACGAAGAAAAGAAGGCGCAAGATGAACAGAAAGCAGAACTGTCTACACTGACAGAGAAATTGCAGGATGTGTTGAGCGAGGCTGTCAAAGAGGTTCGCCTCACCTATCGCCTCACCGAATCACCTGCCTGTCTGGTGGCAGATGAGAACGATCCTGGCGCAAATATGGAGCGCATCATGAAGGCCATGGGTCAAGATGCGCCGAGCACCAAACCGATTCTTGAGATCAACCCTGAGCACGCACTGATCAAGAAGCTCGACACCAACAGCGACGATTTTGCCGACTGGGCGCAAGTGCTGTTTGATCAAGCAGCGTTGAGTGAAGGGGCTCAAATCAAAGATCCGGCTAACTACGTGAAATTAGTAAACAAGTTACTCGTTGCGTAATTAGCCCGCGATCAAGCACTTCTGAAGCCACTGGTGACGCAGCTCATCAGTGGCTTTTTAATCTAAGCGCACGAAGCGGTTCGCGGCCACGTCTTTGCGTACCTGGTTGCCATCGAAAACTTCGCCGTTCATCACGATGTAGACGCCAGCCGGCTTAGATTGCACTGCCGCCAAGGCACCACCGACGTTAAACGCCGCATCGCTATTACGAAAAATCGCTGGCGCCAAGGCGCCGGTTAACACCACGGTCTTACCAGCAATGCCCTGCAGTGTACGCGCCGTTTCCGGCATGGTGTCGGTACCGTGTGTAATTACGATGCGATCCGAATCGGCCGCCTCCACCGCCGCCCGAATTACCGCTCGATCTTCATCAGTCATATCCAAACTGTCTTTGGCCATCAGCGACGTGACCTGGTATTTGAAATGAATCGACAGCTCATCTAGCAACCAACCAATCGCTGGCGCCCCGACTTCGTATTTGCTTTTGGCATCGAAATAGATTTTATCAATCGTGCCACCTACACAAAAAATTTGTATCGTCATGTTGTGTTCCCGAAATAGTAATCGACCAAATGCGTGTTACCACTATTGTAACGTTTTGCGTTGTTGATGACGCAGAATCAAGTAGCAACTCATGCCGACTGCCACGCCAGGAACCGCACCCAAGACAATGCAGACCCAACCATATCTAACCCCTTCCACCCGGGCTTCATAAACCACCCACAACACGAGTATGACCCAACAAAGGATCACGTCGGTTGCGTAACCGGCCGCGAACGGGTTTACAAACCCAGCCAGCGCGCCCGCAACTACATCGCCTGACGCCAACAGTGGCGGCACCACAGTCGCCACAAAGAACCCAGTAAACAACAGCGCGATCGCGGCAAGCAGCGAAAAATACAGTGTTTTAGACATTGCGCAACTCTCTGTTAGGATGACGAAAGGGTTTTGGTCATAAACGTGCTGTGCGGATCAAGCTGGTAGTCGCCAAATGGCCCACATTCCGCAAAGCCGAATTTCTCATACAGACGGCGCGCCGGTTCAAACACCGCCATCGAGCCGGTCTCAAGGCTGACACGTTGATAGCCACGCCATTCAGCCTCGGCCAACATTGCTTGTAGAATGTCGCTCGCCACACCTTGTCGGGCAAATTCCGGATCGGTTTTCATCGACTTGAGCTCGGCATGTGTCGATGACAACTCCTTCAACGCGCCGCACCCCGCCAAACGACCATCGCAGCGCGCACCCCAGAAAGAAATTTCGGGTGCCGCCAAGGCAGCTGGATCCAGCGCGTGCACGCTCTCTGGTGGCGAATGCAGCAGCATGTCTGCCAAATGCGATTCAAGTAATTTAACGATCTGGCCGTCAGATAAATCATCCCGCCCGACATAAAACTTCATATGAAAAGTCCAAGTTATTAAAAGTTTACAGATTCACAACGCTACGCATAAAAAAAAGCCGGAGCACTCTCGCACCCCGGCTTCTTGACTGGTCGCGCGGTGATTAGCCCAGCGCTTTCTTCAGGGTCGAGCCCATTTCAGACGGGTTCAGAGTAACGTGAACACCCGCGTCCTCTAAAGCGTCGATTTTAGACTGAGCTGTACCTTGACCACCAGAAATAATCGCACCGGCATGACCCATGCGTTTTCCTGGAGGTGCAGTCACACCCGCAATAAAACCAACAACCGGCTTGCTCATGTTTTCTTTGATCCAAGCAGCACACTCTTCTTCGTCGGTGCCGCCGATCTCACCACACATCACCACTGCGTGTGTATCTGGATCGTCGTTGAACATTTTCATGACATCTTTGTGCTTGAGACCATTTACTGGGTCACCGCCAATGCCAACACAGGTTGATTGCCCCATGCCAAGCTGAGTCAACTGATGCACAGCTTCATAAGTCAGGGTGCCAGAACGCGATACCACACCGATATTGCCTTTCTGATGGATGTAACCAGGCATGATACCGATCTTCACTTCCTCAGGTGTAATAACGCCTGGGCAGTTCGGACCAACCAGCACAGTTTTGCTGTTCATTTTGCGCATACGATCACGTGTTTTGATCATATCCGCGACTGGGATACCTTCAGTGATGCAGATAACCAAGTCGAGTTCGGCATCAACCGCTTCATCAATCGCAGCTGCTGCAAAGCGTGGTGGCACGTAGATTACTGAGGCGTTCACACCATGCTGTTCTTTGGCTTCTGCGACACTGTTCAATACCGGCACGCCCAGTACATCTTGACCACCTTTTCCTGGTGTCACACCAGCAACAAAACAGTCTTTACCGAACGCATAATCCAAACATTGTTGTGTATGAAATTCGCCAGTCTTACCAGTAATACCTTGCGTTACGATACGGGTATCTTTGTTAATTAAAATTGCCATACTGCACCCCTTACGCGTTTACTGCCGCAGCAATTTTTTCCGCAGCGTCGGCCATGGTTGTAGCCGTTTGAAGTTTCACATCAGACTCGTCCAAGATTTGACGACCCTTCTCTACGTTTGTGCCTTCCAAACGCACGACCAGCGGCACATTCAAACCAACTTCCTGCGCAGCAGCAACCACACCTGCAGCGATCACGTCACACTGCATGATGCCGCCGAAAATGTTGACCAAAATACCCTTTACATTCGGGTTTTTCAGCATAATTTTAAATGCTTCGGTGACTTGCTCTTTATTTGCACCGCCACCAACATCCAAGAAGTTCGCTGGCTCACCGCCGTACAACTTGATGATGTCCATGGTCGCCA
>JAUHZM010000227.1 GCA_030426005.1 Gammaproteobacteria bacterium | reverse complement strand
ACGGTCAAACTTCGCGGCGAAGATCAGTTACTCAAAAACTGGCGTTTTCGCGGATTTGACGACGGGCAGATGTTTATATTGATCACCAAAGAACAACGCTCGCGCTGGCTGCCTGTCAACTCAATTTCATTTATCGAGCAGGTCGACGAGGCAGCTAAACAATCCACGGGGGCGCAGCAATAATAGCTGATCTAAGTATTTGATTTTGCGATGACTTTACTTATCCAGAGCTAGAGCCTTTAGCATCTTGGCATGAATTTCATTGTTGTCATACACGCCAGCAAACAACTCCGCACCGGGACCATAGGCAAATACCGGCACCATTACCGAAGTGTGACCGTGCGAGGCAAATTGACGTCCTGCCTTAGCGTATGAGGTTTTGCCATCTTCGCCCGGTTCACCGGCAAGTGTCAGACCACCGGTTTCATGGTCTGCTGTCACGATCACCAAGGTATTGCCTTCGGCTTCAGCGTAATCCAGCGCCTTACCAACCGCTTCATCAAAGTCGATTAGTTCTGAAATAACGTAATCGATTTTGTTTTCATGACCGCCCCAGTCGATTTGAGAGCCTTCAACCATAAGAAAGAAACCACGCTCAGTGCGTGATCGCAGATGTGAGATCGCAGTTGGAATTGACCGTGGCAGAATATCGCCCCGCCCTTTCAAAATTGGTTCCGGATGACCATCCGCTAGAAAGTACCCGACTTTGCCTTTTGCCTGTCGCAACTCAGCCAGACTGTTAACAAAACTAAAGCCCGAGGTTTGCATTTCCTCAATCAGGTTCCGATCATCGGTTTTACCGTTATTTGGATCAGTTCGATTTTCAAAATGCTTTCGCCCGCCACCAATAAACAAGTCGAGAGGCGCTTTCTTCATGTCGGCGGCGATTTGATAGTAGTTCTCTCGGCTGTCTTCGTGCGCGTAAAAGCTTGCCGGTGTCGCGTGTGTAATCACTGAAGTGGCAACCAGACCAGTGGCATAACCTTTATTGCCCAGCAACTCCAAAATAGTTTCACGAGCACGCCCGTGTTGATCAACACCAACCGCGCCATTGTAGGTTTTGACCCCAGCAGAAAACGCGGTAGCACCGGCAGCTGAATCGGTAATCTGCTCTTTGGCACTACGAGTCTTGCTCAGACCAACAACCTGGAAGCGCTCCATTTCGAGTTTCCGATCATGGTCCTCTATTGCAGCCGAAATTTGGCTTAACCCCATTCCATCACCGACCATCAAAATAATGTTCTGCGTGGTACCCGGCGCAACGTCGGATGTGAGTTGTGATTCTTTGGAGGAGTCTGACCCGCAGGCAGAAAGGAGCAAAGCCAGTGAAAAGGCAAAGATTTTTTTGGTCATCATGGTGTTCGATAAAACGTAAATATTAAGCGTTGTCGTGGAACGCGGTCCGATGCGCTAAGCATAGCCGATTTACTCTGAGAATGGGGATTAAACCAAGCTTATTCAACACAGCACAGCGCGCCAGATCCTAGCCTAACTGCACGGCATTGCAATGACATGACAGAAAGCTCGCAGTAAATCGAGTAGACCGCTCTGTTCCCGAAGACAAAAAAAGCCACCTAAACTAGGTGGCTTTTTTGAACAACTGCGCCCAATCTACCAAATCTTGACGCGTTTTTCTGGTGGCAGATACATTGCATCGCCCTCTTTGACATCGAACGCGTCATAAAACTCGTCCATATTTGATAAGGACCCCAGCGCACGAAACTCGCCAGGTGAATGCGGGTCGGTCACGATTCGGTTACGCATTGACTCTTCCACGATCTTGGAGCGCCAGATTTGCGCAAACCCCATAAAAAAGCGTTGATCGCCTGTGAGCCCGTCGATGACTGGTGCTTCTTTACCGCCCAGTGATTCTTTGTAGGCTTTGTAGGCAATCGTGACACCGGACAAATCACCGATATTTTCACCTAGCGTCAATTCACCATTTACGTTCACACCATCGAAGACTTCATAACCAGCGTATTGTTCTACCAGATTAGCACCACGCTTTTGGAACTCCTCAAGGTCGGTTTCAGTCCACCAGTTTCGCAAATTGCCGTCGGCATCATACTTACTGCCCTGATCATCAAAACCATGCCCCATTTCGTGACCAATAACAGCGCCAATACCGCCATAATTGACAGCGTCATCGGCTGCCATGTTAAAAAATGGTGGCTGCAAGATTGCCGCCGGAAACACTATTTCATTACGAGTTGGACTGTAATACGCATTCACTGTTTGTGGTGTCATACCCCACTCCCATTTTCGTATCGGCCCACCCAATTTATCGAGCTCTTTCTGCTCACTCACCTTGCGAGCGCGCATGATGTTACCGACCAGATCGTCGGCAGCAATGGTTAGAGCTGAGTAGTCTTCCCAGCGATCCGGGTACCCAATTTTAGGCGTGAACGCGGCCAGCTTTACATGCGCCGCTTTTTTGGTGTCCTCGGTCATCCAGGCCAGTTGATCAATGCTATTGCCATAGGCCGTGCGCAGATTTTCCACCAACTCCGTCATTCGAGCTTTGGCTTCCGGTTTGAAGTGTTTGCTGACATACACCTTACCGATCACTTCACCAAGATTTCCATTCACGACTGCAACACCGCGCTTCCAACGTGCCCGTTGTTCTTTTCGGCCCTGTAACTGGCGTGAGAAGAAGTCAAAATCCTCGGCTTCGATGTCCGACGTCAAATAGCTGGCGAAGGCACTCAGAGTGTGGAATTTCAGATACGTTTTCCAATCTTCTACTGACGACGCGGCAAACACGTCACCAAACCCTTTGATAAAGCTTGGTTGATTGATGATGATGTCTTTTTGGTCCGCAATGCGTTGTGCAGTCAGAAAAGCTTGCCAATCGAACGCGTCTGTCAAAGTGGTAAGATCGCTAGTAGCAAACTTGTTGTACCGTTTCTCGCTATCACGACTTTCGACCCGAGTCCAATGATGCTTGGCTAACTTGGTTTCCAGCGCCATGATGGTTTGCGCGGCCTGATCACCGTTCTCAAGTCCAGCCAAATTAAACATATTGGCAATATGGGTAAGATAACCGGCGCGCAGATTTACAAAGCGCTCAGCGTCATTGAAGTAATAATCCTGATCTGGCAAACCCAAGCCAGACTGCCATACATGCACAGCGTAGCGAGAGGAATCTTTGGCATCAATTGACACGTAGAGTGCCAGCGGGTTGGCCATGCCTAGATACCCATACTCACCGAAAAATCGAGCCAAATCCTGCTTACTTTTAATGCTGTCGATGGTCTCAAAGATCGACGTCAGTGGATCAGTTTCAACCGCTTCAATTGCGGCTGTATCCATGAACGATCGATACAAATCAGCGACTTTTTGCTCATCACTGCCGTCCTGCAGCCCTTCGGTTTCTGCCAACTCAGAGATCAGCGTTTTAACATCTTCATCGGCCTGATCACGTAAATCATAAAAAGACCCAATGGCAGTTTTATCGCCTGGAATCTCGTTATTCTTCAACCAAGTACCGTTCACGTACCGATAAAAGTTATCCTGCGGACGCACAGACTGATCGAGGTTTTCCAGGTCAATACCCGAAGTTAGCGCTGCGGTCTCGGCAACAACCGCTTCCGCAACGTCAGAAACTGGCGTAGCTGCTTCCGGTGATGGTTTATTAGATTCGCTACAGGCACCCAATAACAACAAAGGGGCACAGAGGGCGCCGGTGATTATTAATCTCATGAAAATTCTCACTAATGGTGGTTAAAAGTGTTCACTAAATCAGTCCGTCGACAAGGCGATTTAATCGCACAACTGCCGACGATCCTAATTAGGATGTCTAGCATCGCAAAATGGTTGCAGAAATTTTACTTGTTACAGCAATTGCACCGACAGCGCACCGGGTCAGGATGGCTCACTCTGGTTCTCTCCACTGGTAGCGACGCAGATCGATTTTGCCAAGATGATCAAACTCAACGCCTTCATCTTCCAGCAATACGCGCTGATAATCCTCATAGTCGGTTATTGCACGACGACTGACTTCACCTCTGGCGTTAACAACACGATGCCAAGGCACGTCATGTTTGTCAGGGAGTGCAGCCAGTGCATAGCCGACCTGGCGCGCGTGCCTGGGTCGACCGATCAACCGAGCTACCTGACCATAAGTCACTACGTGACCGTAGGGCACCACACGAACCACTTGGTAGATCTCTGCATAATAGCTCGACACGCCTGCCTCAATAACCAGATCTAGCTCAATGCAGCATGCACAGCGCCCATGGCAGCGTAGAACAACAACCAGTAGCCGGCATCAATAAAAAACAAAGTCTTACTCTTTTGCGAAAA
Organism: Gammaproteobacteria bacterium; assembly: GCA_030426005.1. Classification (GTDB taxonomy): domain Bacteria; phylum Pseudomonadota; class Gammaproteobacteria; order Arenicellales; family Arenicellaceae; genus Arenicella. Next base: position 952 of record JAUHZM010000227.1, on the reverse strand, counting down.
TAAATAATTGGTGCCAATGGCTGGCAAGATAAAGCCTGCGGCGATGCCAACTGCGGTCAGCACTTTGACCGAGAAAGATAGATTTACCGCATAACTCGCGAACGTGTGCGCCAGAGTCCATGACGCCAGCAGGCTAAACGCCAACGCGCCGCCATAGATGGCCGCCATATTACCACTGCGGATTTCTTCTTCACTTAAGCCAACAGCGCCCATCCATTTTTTGCCCATGATTGGTCCATACCAAATACCACCAACCACGAAGCCCATTACCGCTGCTGCCAAAACAGCAACCCAATTCACTGCCAATAAGCTCATTTGCTTTCCTCCCAATAATCATTGTTATTCCCTCAGTGTACTCCTGCAGCCAAGCAAAACGAAAGCCAAGTTAGGCAAGATTTTTCGCAAATCGCAGCAGAAACGAATACACTAGCCGCTTTGTAATACGTCACTTCCACGACCTAATTTACCTATGAGCTCCATACAAATTTCAACGCATTTTGACTCCGGCAGCATCGAGATACTCGACTGTTCAGACCCCACCAATGTGCAACTAGCCCTTAAAAAAGACAACGCCGCCGAGTTTCTACAATGGTTCCATTTCCGCCTTGAAGGAACCGTTGGTCAGACCGGCACGATTCATATCACCAATGCTGGTGAGTCCTCGTATAAAGGCGGCTGGCCTGATTACAATGTGTGTACATCCTGGGATCGCCAGTCATGGTTTCGCTCACCTTGCCGATATGAAAATGGTGTTTTGAGCTTCGACTACGAATTGCATCAGAACAGCGTGTACTTTGCCTATTTTGCTCCCTACAGTCATGATCGCCACCTGGATCTGCTGGCATGGGCGCAAGGAGACTCTCGCGTCACCAACGAAACGCTCGGACTGACGGTCGATGGTCGAGCGATGAGTATGCTCAAAATTTCCGCCACCGACGAACCAACACACAAG
>JAUHZM010000226.1 GCA_030426005.1 Gammaproteobacteria bacterium | reverse complement strand
CATTTGATCGTATCGATCCAGATCTGTCAGCAAAGAAGTCACTTCAGCAACCAGATTCTCAACCGTCGCATTTGCCTGAATTAACTCGGGCACGGCTGGCGGGTTCGTCAGATGGTTGGGCATGGAAAAATGCGCGACGGTCATTGAACGCGCCGCATACCACTCCTCAATTTTCGCGACCTTGTACATCACCACCATTGGCTTAGCAAACAATCCAGCCTCGAGCGCGGCGGTACCCGATGCCAACACCGACAAATGTGACAGGTATAAGATGTCTCTTGAATGCCCCTCAATGACACGAACGCCGTGCGATGCAGCATCTAATTCCACATTCAGGTAATACGCAATCTTTGCGTTAGCCGCGGGTATCACAAAGTCGATGTCAGTAAAGCGGGTAGCTAATTCGGTCGCGCCAGCCAGCATCAACGGCGCTAAACGACAGACTTCACTCATCCGGCTTCCGGGCAACAGACTGATCAGCTTTTTTTCTGGTGAACGGAGCAGTGTATGTCGCAAGGTATCCGATACAGACCAGGACTGCACCTGCTCCGCTAGCGGATGACCAACGTACTTTACGCGCATCGATTGCTTTTGATAATACGTTTCTTCGAAAGGAAATAGCGTCAACATCAACGACGCGGCACGCTTGATTTTATGAATCCGCTTGCCACGCCAGGCCCAAACCGTAGGACTCACGTAGTGGACGGTCGGAATACCCGCTTCACGCAGTGCAATTTCAAGCGTTAGATTGAAGTCCGGCACATCAATGCCAATAAAGACATCCGGCCGCCAATCCAGCATGGTTTGCTTGATGGTGCGGCGAATAGAAAGAATATCGCGCAGGCCTTTCAACGCACCCATAATGCCCATGATGCTGATCTTGTCCATTTCGGCTAAAGATCGTACGCCCTCAGCCTGCATCAATGGGCCGGCGAGGCCAACAAACTCCGCATCTGGGTAACGACGCTTGAGTGCAGACACCAGTTCTGCACCCAAATAATCACCAGACTTTTCACCAGCGACTATACCTACTCTCATCGCACTGGGTTCCTGCGCGAATCGGGTTAACGAATAACGCCGCGTTTAGACGATTTAATGAAATCCAGCAGATTAGCTACTTGAGGAACCTGAGAATTTTTCGCCTCTAATTCCGCGATTGCATGCACCATGGTATGACCGGATCGATAGATGGTTTTATATGCGCGCTTCAATTCCAACAATGCGTCTTTATCGACACCACGACGACGCATTCCACGCACATTAATACCGTGTGTAATCGCCTTATTACCAGCAACCAGCATGTAAGGCGGAATATCCAGTGTGCAATACGTGTTAACGCCACAGAAACTGTGCTCGCCGATACGCACAAACTGATGTACCAGCGTATACCCCGCCAACACTACGTAATCCTCTACCCGTACATGCCCAGCTAGACTGGCGTTATTTGAGAACAGCAGACTCGAGCCCAAGCGACAATCGTGCGCAATATGCACATACGCCATAAACAAGTTGTTACTACCGATACTGGTAATGCCCTCATCGTCTGCAGTACCGCGATTCACCGTGATGTTTTCACGAAAGGTGTTGTTGTCGCCAATTCGAGTTTCGGTTGGCTCACCCTTATAAGAAACAGACTGTGGTTCACCGCCGATCGCGGTGAACGAAAATATCTGATTATTTGCCCCGATCGTGGTGTGCCCGTCAACCACCACATGGGCAGCGATTTTGGTACCATCACCGATACTGACATTCTCGCCAATTACCGAATAAGGGCCAATACTCACGTTCTCGCCTAGCTCTGCGCCAGGTTGAATAATCGCGGTGGGATGAATTGCGGTTGCCATGTGTTGGTTTCCTAATTAAACAATATCTTTGAATGTGAACATCATTTCAGCTGAGGCAGCGACTTTACCATCGACGGTGGCGACGCCTTTGCACTTCCACATGTTTTTGATGCGGCGCAAAATTTCGACCTCGAGAATCAGCTGATCACCCGGTTCTACCGGCTGCTTAAATCGAGCCTTATCGATACCGGTGAAATAATAAACTCGGTTTTGTGTATCGATGTCATCCCGGCCATAACTCGCGGTCAGCGCAGCCGCTTGTGCTAAAGCTTCCACGATCAAGACGCCGGGCATGACCGGGCGACCAGGAAAGTGGCCGGTAAAAAAGGGTTCGTTATAGGTTACGTTTTTCAACGCGACCAGGCGTTCTTCCGGAACTGCCTCAAGTACACGATCAACAAGTAAAAATGGATAACGATGCGGAAGGTAGTTACGAATTTGGTGAATATCGAGCAGTGCCACGGGGAGTTCCTTTTGGGGTCTAAACAGAGAGTCTTAACAATGGGGCTGTGATGTAAAAAGGCGGAGTAAACCTAGCTTTACACCGCCTTTGGAGTCTGTCGAGTATAACCTGAATCCGGCTCAACCAAAGAGCCAGATTCAATACAAACTCATTACTTTGATGACATACGCTTCAGGACTTTGTCAGTGATATCAACCTTCGGGCTGGCAAACATCACACCGCTACGCAGAATCAGGTCGAAACCTTCTTCCTTCGCGACTTTAGTCACCTCTAGATCCACAGAAGATTGGAACTTGCGGATCGCTTCGTTACGGCGTACGTTGAACAAACGCTCAGTGTCTTCTGCCAACAATTGCAGTTCACGACGCTTGCTCTGCCACTCAAGTTGTTTGGCTTGCAACTCAGTTTCCGAGTAAATCGTACCAGCATTCTTTTCGATATCTTCTTTCAGTTTCAAAAGCGCTTGTTGCTTCTCGGCAATTTCTTTCTTCTTAGGCTCAAATTCAGCGTTCAAGTTATTGAACTCTTTTTGCACTGAAGGCAGGCTTTCAAGAATTTTACGGGCATCGTAGACGCCGATTTTTACTTCAGCCGCTGCAACTGATGTTTGAACCAAAGCCGCAATCGCTGCGACCACAAATAAACTGCGTTTTAACATTATTAGTACCTTATTGTATTAAGCTAAATTTGATCTATTCACACCATGGGATGTGCGTAATTTGAACTGATTGGCCTTACTGAATCAACTGACCAACACTGAATTGAAACTTCTCAATTTCGTCTCCGTCTTCTTCGTTAAGCGGGAACGCATACGAAATCGATAACGGGCCAACTGGCGATATCCAGTTAAAACCAACACCAGCGGTGACACGAATCTTGGACGAATCAAAGCTTTCTTCTGGGCCGTAGACCTGACCGGCGTCAACAAACAATTGCAGGCGTTTATCCAACGCATCATCGCCAACCGGCAAGAGCAGCGATGCATTCAACAACACACGTTTGCTGCCACCCAGTGGATCTTGTCGCGCACTGCTGTCTCGAGGGCCCAATGACCGAGCTTCATAACCACGTACTGAACGCGAGCCACCGGCGAAATAGTTTTTGAAGAACGGTAACTCTTCAGTATCACCGTAACCATCACCATAACCAATGTCGGCCGCCAGCTTCAAAGCAGCACGCTGAGTGAACGGAAAGTATGTACTCGCGTCAACGTTTACGCGATAAAACTCCAGATCGCTACCCGGCGCAGATGCGTCCAATGAGACACGGAACTCATTACCATCAGTTGGATACAGCAGACTGTCTCGCGTATCGTGTACAAATGCCGTGCTCAAGGTCAGCAGATCATTCTCCGGACTATTGTCGATGAATTCACGAATCTCGGGCACGGTAAAAATAGTCGATTGCAGGTCAATACGTTCTAAACCGGCACCCAGTGAAAATGAATTGTGTTCGTTAATCGGGAACAAATACCGCACATTCAAGCCGAGCGTTTCAGTAATATACTCAGAGGTATTCGCTCGGGCCGAATCAATACTTCGACCACTGAGGCCGATAGTGCGGGAAATACCACTCTTGGTGTAGTACGGGTTGGTGTACTGCAGAGTTACCGCCTCAATAAAACTTGAGCGCTGAACATTAAAGTTCAGTTGATTCCCAGTACCAAACAAGTTCGCCTGTGACACGCTCGCCTGTACCAGCGCACCATTATCACCAGAATAACCCAGACCGAACAGGAAACTGCCGGTCGGGCGCTCTTTCACGATGACTTGCAAATCGACCTGATCATCACGACCGGCAACTGGATTTGTTTCGATTTCAACTTCGTCAAAGAAACTCAAACGTTGCAGACGAACTTTGGAGCGATTTACCCGACTAGGAGAAAACGCACCGCCTTCAGTTTGACGCATTTCACGACGGATCACCGCATCGTTGGTTAATTCATTGCCAATGATATCGATACGACGCACATATACGCGACGGCCTGGTTTGATATTAATCGAGAAAGCCACAGTGCGTGCCTCACGATCGATTTCAGGTACCGGCACAACTTCGGCGTAGGAATAGCCTTCTTCTGCTAAACGATCGCTGATGACTTCGACAGTATTGTCGACGTCCTTGCGTGAGTAGGTGCGCCCTGGAGCGATATACACAAACGGTAACAACTCATCTTCCGGCACCACTAAACGACCATTCAGCACGAACTGTGACACGGTGTAGCGCTCGCCTTCCTTGACATTGATCGTTAAAAAGATGCTGTCCTTTTGTGGTGAGATGCTGACCTGATTAGACAGAATTTCAAAATCCAGAAAGCCCTGATCCTGATAGAAGCTACGCAGACTCTCTAAGTCACCAGACACTTTCTCTTTTGAGTATTGGTCTTCTTTACCCCAGAATTTCCAGAACGGCATGCTGTCGGACAATTCAAATTCTTCCAGCAACATGTCATCGGAGAAGTAGTTATTCCCGACGATATTAATTTTTTCGATTTTAGCGGTTGGGCCTTCCTTAACGTGCAACTTCACTTTGACGCGATTGCGCGGCAAATCAATCACTTCAGTACCAACTTGCGCGTTGTACTTACCCTGATTCAGATACTGACGCTTCAGCTCTTGCTTGACCTGCTCCAAAACATTGGGTTGGAACACACGCCCTTCCACGAAGTCGTTAGCCGCGAGTGCTTCGCGCAGCGATTCTTCTTTGATCAGCTTATTACCAGCGAACTCAATTTTGGCAATTGACGGATACTCCACGACCTGCACGATGATGGTAGAACCCTCAGTGCTCAATTCAATATTCTTGAAAAAACCAGTTTTGTAGAGTTCACGAATCAATTCTGCTGACATACTGGGCTCAAAACGATCGCCAACCTTGATTGGCAGATAGTTAAAAATAGAGCCAGCGGAAATACGTTCCAGACCTTTGACCCGAATATCGGATACCTTAAATGATTCCTGCGCCACGGCGACACTG
>JAUHZM010000225.1 GCA_030426005.1 Gammaproteobacteria bacterium | reverse complement strand
GCGCGTTTGGCTTCGCGTTCGGCGCGCGCTCGCGCCCGAAAGGCTTTGGCGAGTTCGGCGGCGGTGGCTTTGACGATGCGGCCCCCTTTGGCTTTGGGGTCCACTTTGGCCGGCGGTAGGTCTGCGTCGTCGATATCCTGGCCGATCTCCTTGAATAACTTGACCAGTTGTCCCTGTTTTCGACTGCTTGGATGCTTGAAATAAATCGTCGACTGAATTTCCGCCATGCTGCGCTCTCCGTGTTATGGCTGGTTGATCGAGTAGGCGAGTATTGTGCCATAAGCATCAGTAAAGTAAGCCATTTTTTGATTTCGCATGGAGTGGAAATACAACTTAATTTCGACAGGGTTGCAAATTGATGACAGTCGGGAACGGGTTGTCACACAATCATAACTGGCGCGTCACATGGTCGTAATCCTGAGTCATGAGACTCTGTCTTCCCCATAACTTTTGAAGAACTATTTGCCCCATGGTATTCCGATACAAAGCGCTGATGTTAGCGGTTCTAACCGCTAGTGTGGCCCCCGCAGCGCAGGCTGAATCCAACGACATCGAAGAGATTGTCGTTGTGACGAAAAAGAAAATATTCGCTAACCAATCAACTACTGGCGTGATGCAAGAACAGCAAAACCCGATCACCTCAGTACTGGCAACGATTGATAACCTCCCTGGCGTCAATATCACGGAAGGCGACGCGTTTGGTTTCGACGACTGGTCGACCACCATTAACCTGCGCGGCTTTCAGAACAGCTTGTCTGAACAACAGGTCGGCATCACTATTGATGGCTTACCAAACGGTGAGTCAAACTATGGTGGTGGTTCTAAGGCAAATCGCTTCATCGACTCAGCGAACTTGCAAGGCGTTAATGTGTCGCAAGGCACCGCGGACATCGGTTCTCGTTCGCTGGAAGCATTGGGCGGTACATTGGATTTTCGTACTCGCGATCCGCGCGATACTGCCACGCCAAGCGTGCAAGTGTCGGCAGGGAGTCATGACGCACTACGGTACGCGGTGAGTTACGATACTGGCGCAATTTTTAACGACTCGACACACGCGTACGTGTCCGCGTCGCATCAGGAGGCAACCGACTGGATCAATCAATCAGCAGAAAATGAGCGCGACCACTTGGCGGTCAAATTTGTTTCAGAATTCGATCGCACCAGTCTAACTGGGTACTTGAGTTACGATGATACCCAAGAAGACAACTATCAACGAATCACGCTCGGCGAGTTCGAAGCCGATGCCAGTACAGATCGCTTGCTCGCCGACTGGACCGGTGTGCCGTATATTGATCAAGTACATCGTCGTGGTTGGTCCACCTTGCGTGAGAACACCTTTGGCTATCTTAAGCTCGACACCAGTTTAGAAAGCGGTCTCGACATCAAAACCAGTATCTACGTGCATAAGAATGAAGGGCGGGGCGATTGGGTTCCGCCGCAGATCGTGGATGTCATTGATGATCAGGGCGGCCCGCAATCTGAAATTACCGGCGGTGTTACCTCGTTTGGCGACCCAATTATCGGTGCAATTTATTTTGTGGACGCCCAGGGCAACGCGCTAACGCCGTTGGCAGGTTGTCAGTCCAGCATCACATTCCCATATGGCGGCGCTGGCCCGGAGTTTGATCCGGCGTGTTACCCAGCCGGTGCTATTGCCGTGCAGTCATACCGTCACACACATTATCAAAAAGATCGCTTAGGCGTCACGGCCGACTTCGCCTATGCGATGGATCTGGGTGGCGTTGCAAATGAGTTGCGTGGTGGTTTCTGGTACGAAGACCAAACGCGAAAAGAGTGGCGAGACTGGCATAAGATCACCGACACACGCGTCGGCCCGGAGTTTGATGCGCAACCATACTACGTTCAGTACGATCGCGAGTATCCACGGGAAGTTCTGAACTATTTCTTGGAAGACAGTATCAGCGTCAGCGACCTTACCGTTACCTTAGGTATCCGCCAGTTTTTTGTTGATGTAGAACGTCAGGACAACTTTGATGCGTCGAATCAAAGCAGCCTAAACTCGGATTCCGACGTGCTTTTCTCTGGCGGCATTCGCTGGGATCTCCCAATTGAAGGGACCGAGTTGTTTGCCAGCTATTCTGAGAATTTCAAAGCGTTGAACGACTTGGTCTTGGAGCGCGATGCGGTCGACAGTTCAAATATTGAGCCCGAAACCTCCGAAAACATCGAGTTGGGTATTCGCTATGAAGGCGATGTGCTGCGTGGCAGTTTGGCTTATTTCAACAATACGTTCGACAATCGTCTCGAATTCTTTGGCGCGCAAGACGCGGGCAATATTCCTAACTACACCATTGGCACGGATGGTCGCTACGACAATGTTGGCGGTATCGAAACCGATGGCTTTGAGGTATCCGGTACCTATCTCGCTAGCGACACATTGTCGCTCTATAGCGCATTCACGTATATCGACGCGAGCTATGTTGGTACTGGTCTGGGCGCAGCTGCAGATCAAGCCTTGGGTGTTTTCCCGGGGAACCAAGTCGTGAACACACCAGAAACCTCATGGGTTATCTCAGCAGATTGGACTAACGACGACTTTCGCGCAGGTATTAGTGCCAAAAGAGTGGATGATCGCTATATTGACCGCGCCAACACGCAAGTCGCCGAAGCCTATACCACCGCCGACTTGTATTTGGGCGCAAAGGGCAGTGCGTTTAGCGACAGTCTGAGTGGCTTGGATTTTGGTCTGGTAGTGAACAACCTGTTTGATGAGTCATACCTAGGTGGTATCTCGGGGTTTGGTGCCTGGCTTGGTGCCGCGCGTACAACCGTATTCACAGTGACCGCGGACTTCTGATCAAGCGGCTGTGAGATGATGTCAGGCCGCGTGATTGTATCTCTCGTGGTCTGACACACCAACGACAGAAAGACTAGGTAACTTCCAAATGCATCGACGAACCGTATTGACCGCCATCGCCAGCGCGGTTTTGGCAGCCTGTGGTCATCGCACAAAACGTGAATCAACCACAAATCTAAGCAACCAGCGAGCCAGCGACAATTTCATTTTTCAACATGGTGTTGCCAGTGGTGACCCGGACCAACAAAGCGTGGTGATCTGGACTCGAGTAAGTCTCGATACTCCGACCCCGGTGCGTTGGGAAATCGCACGTTCGCCAGAGTTTAGCCAGGTGGCAGCCAGCGGTTCAGTCGTGGCTAAGCCCGATTCAGATTACACTGTAAAAGCGGTGCCCGAGAACTTAGCACCGGGGCAACGGTACTATTACCGGTTTATCGTGAACGGACACGTGTCGCCACTGGGTCGTACACGGACGCTGCCCGCCAATGACCTAACGCATTTCGGCATCGCGCTGGTCTCTTGCTCCAATTTCGCGTTCGGCTATTTCAACGCCTATCATGCAATTGCCCACGACCCCAAAGTGGACTTGGTGCTGCACACTGGCGATTATATTTACGAATACGGGGCGGATGGCTGGGGCGCTGACGTAGCAAGACAGTTGGGGCGTGTTCACAAGCCGGCTCACGAAACGGTATCGCTCAGTGATTACCGTTTGCGGCATGCGCAATATAAGACTGATCGAGGTAGCCAGGCTATGCATGCGGCGCACCCGATGATCTGCTGTTGGGACGACCACGAAAGTGCCAACAACCCTTGGCTAAATGGCGCACAAAACCACCAGCCAAACAGCGAAGGCGAATGGTCGGACCGTCGTGCTGCTGCAGTACAGGCGTATTACGAATGGATGCCAATTCGTGATCCAATTGATGCGCAACAACGGCTAGCATTTTCACGACAGTACAAAGTCGGCAACCTCGCCACCATCGTGACACTGGAATCCCGACACACAGCGCGCACGGAACAAATTGATTACCTCAAGTATGCGGGTAGCATTCAGTCACAAGCGGATGCCGACGCATTTAAAGCCACCGTGGTGGCAGACCCTAAAAGAGAGATGCTCTCTCGGTCAACACAGAGCCTTCTGGTTAACGCCTTCGCTCAGTCTCGTCAGCAAGGTCAACCTTGGCGACTGGTTGGCAACGCCAGCCCAATCGCCCGAATGCTGGTGCCCGATGTGGCCGCCAGCGGCGTTACCGACGGAGAACCTGCCGCACAATTAGAAAGCAATGCCGCTAAAGCCTTATTCTGGAAGGGCAAATATCAACTGCCTTTCTACACTGACACTTGGGACGGCTATCCCGCGGCACGCGAGCGATTGTATGTGCAGTGCCGAGAACGCGGTATTCAGGATATGGTATTCCTGACCGGCGATAGTCACAGCTTTTGGCTTAACCAACTGGCGGACGAGGAGGGCAATCCAATGGGTCTCGAACTTGGTACCGCCGGTGTATCCTCACCCGGAGACTTTGTCGAAAGTGGATGGAGTGTGCCGGTGGCGGAGCAGCTCGATCGTCTATTCGAGTCGGCGCTCGATGAAGTAATCTGGACCGACAACCTGCACCAAGGTTATGTACGCGCCGACCTAACGCCAGAACAATTGACAAGTCACTATATCGCGGTAGACACGGTGTTGTCAGAGACTTACACCACTAAGACCATCAAACAAACGACGATCAGAAATACCGAGGGGCGTCTAAGCATCTCAGACCAACTCGGCTAGGCTAGATGGCACTCAGGTGTACAACATCTAAGTAAATCGGATAGACTCCCAAGACCTAAAAACAGTCTACGTGGACCCGAAACTATGATGCTTAAAAAGTTGTTCGTTGCATTGCTGATCAGCAGTGTGCCTGTAAGCGCCGTTGTGGCAAAAACCGATTCGCCAGAAACTAAAACCGCCGATCCGCGTAAGTTCACCTCTGACCGTGTGTTTGATCTGGAGTACGCAGATGCGCCACGCGTTTCGCCGGATGGACGAAGCGTGCTTTATTTGCGTAAGTCCATGGATAAATTTCAGGACAAAGTGGTTGGCCGTTTATGGTCTTATGATCTACGTAGCAAACGTCATCGACCGATGTTTGATGGCGATAGCTCGATCTCGTCTGTGCAATGGTCACCGTCAGGCGATCGAATTTTGTACACGACCAGCAACGAGGGGAAACCGAGCCTTCGGGTCCGCTACATGGACTCTGGTGACAGTTTTCAACTCGCACAGTTTGAGCACGGTCCGCGCAACCCAGTTTGGTCACCAAATGGCAAATTGATCGCGTTTTCCATGTTTGTACCGAGTGAAAAAGCCTCATTCGCTACCGCGCCAAAAACACCCAAAGACGCAGAATGGTCAGAGCCAGCGAAGGTTATTGATGACTTGGTATTCCGATTTGACGGCGCAGGTGAGCTGGAGAAAGGCGTTTCTCAAATCTTTGTCATCAGCGCGGATGGCGGCACGGCTCGGCAAATCACTGAGAGCAAAAATGGATTGTCGTCACCCGTTTGGTTGGACAATGAAA
>JAUHZM010000224.1 GCA_030426005.1 Gammaproteobacteria bacterium | reverse complement strand
GTTGACATTCGTGAGACCGCACGTTATCTCTCGTTTAAGGTTGAAAATGCTGTAACGAAACAAGCCAACGCCAAGTCTGGCCACGGTATTGCGATCGCCAATATCCGTGAACGACTTGAAGTGTTATATGATGATCAAAAGCTATTCAAAGTTAAGTCCTCAGGTGACAAGTTCACGGTCATGATGCAGATACCTAAGCGAACTGCAGCAGCACAGATGGTGTAAGCGTGTTGAAAGCTGCGGTAGTAGACGACGAACCCTTAGCACGAGCTAGGCTCAAGCGCCTATTGGCAGCGCAGGATATAGCTGTGGTAGCCGAGGGCGAAAATGGGCAACATGCGATTGATATTGTCAGAGAACAGCAGATAGATCTGTTGTTTGTCGATATAAATATGCCAGTAATGAACGGTCTCGAAGCAGTAAGTAAGATCGATGCGACCTGTGATCGTGCACCAGCGATTGTTTTTTGTACGGCGTATGATCAGTATGCGGTCGAGGCATTTCGTACTAATGCTGTGGCTTACCTCCTAAAACCTTTTGATGTTGAGCAGTTGAGGGCGGCGTTGGCGAAAGCTCGGACCTTAACAGAGTTGCAGCTTCAGCGGTTATCACCACAAAATGGTTCCGGGACGACCATCGCGCTGCATTACGAAGGTGCAATTCAAAATATACCGTTGGCAAGAATCTCGTATTTTTACAGCACAGACAAAAATGTCTTTGCGGTGCTAACTAACCGTCAGTCAGTCTTGGTTGATAAAACACTCAAACAGTTAGAGAAGCTGTTCGGCGATGAGGTCATCCGGATTCATCGCAGCTTTGTGGTAAATCGTGGCGAGCTTGATCAGTTATTACGTTCTGATGGCCGAGTCGAGGTGCGTTTGAAGTCGAGCGATACCACGCTGGCAGTGAGTCGCAGGCATATTACCCAAGTAAAAAAATGTTTCGTATAAAGTACAGAAAACTAGGCCTGGTATTACTGGGCGCTTCACTGCTTAACGCCTGTGCGCATCGTGCCAAGCCGCAGAATATTGATGACGTGTGTGCGATATTTCGAGAGAATCCACGCTGGTATCATGAGATTAAAGACAGCATCGAACGTTGGGGTGGACCGATGCATGTGCCGATGTCGATCATTTATCAAGAGTCGGGATTTCGTGCTGGTGCGAAGCCTAAAATGCAGTATTTTCTAGGCGTGATACCAACTGGTCGTCCGAGTGATGCCTATGGATACGCACAGGCGCTTAAGAGCACTTGGCGAGAATATGAGTCTGCGGTTGGCTCACGATCACCCGATCGCGATGATTTTGGTGATGCCGTGGACTTTGTGCTTTGGTATATGGATGTGAGCTATAAGCGCAATGCGGTGTCCAAGTGGGATGCCTACGCGCAATATTTGAATTATCATGAGGGCCAAGGTGGATACTCGCGAGGATCGCACCTCAAGAAACCCTGGCTGATTAACACGGCAAAGCGTGTTGATGCGCGTGCCAAACGGTTCGCAACTCAGCTCGGGCAGTGCCGAGCCGAGTTGGAAAGCATGAAACGAGGTTGGTTCTGGTAGTTGTCAGTGAATTAGACTGTTATTCGTACTCGCTCATTGACGGACAGGAACAAACCAGATTTTTATCGCCGTAGACGTTGTCGATACGACCAACCGGTGGCCAGTACTTAACGCTATAGTCTACCTCTGGATCGGGATGGCACGCTTGCAGGCGCGAGTAGGGCACATCTAGATCGTCGGCCAACACAAAATTCATCGTATGTGGTGCATTACTCAGCACCGAATTTTGATGCGCGACGTCCCCGTTTTTGATCGCTAGATATTCAGCATGGATGCCGTGCATCGCGCGACAGAAGCGGTCGAGCTCAGCGCGTGATTCACTCTCGGTTGGTTCGATCATCAGTGTGCCCGGTACTGGGAAGCTCATGGTCGGCGCGTGGAAACCATAATCGATCAAACGCTTGGCGATGTCGTCGACACTAACGCCGTGGTCTTTCATCGGACGGGTGTCGATAATGCATTCGTGCGCAACCAGATCGTTGTTTCCGGTATACAAAATTGGGTAGTTGCTGCGCAGTTTGTGGGCCACGTAGTTGGCGCTGAGAATGGCGCACTGAGTGGCTTTACGCAGGCCTTCTGCGCCCATCATGCGAATGTACATCCACGAGATCGGTAAAATACTGGCGCTGCCAAACGGCGCGGCACTGATCAATGCCCCGCTGCGTGAATCGTTGTGCTGATCGCGTGGCAGGAATGGTGCCAGATGGGCGCGAACGCCAACCGGACCAACACCTGGACCACCGCCACCGTGTGGAATGCAAAATGTTTTATGCAGATTGAGGTGGGAAACATCACCGCCGAATTTGCCGGGTTGCGCCACACCAACCAGAGCGTTGAGGTTGGCACCATCAATGTACACTTGGCCACCGGCCTCATGCACCGCGTCGCACACCTCGGTGACTTCTTCTTCAAATACGCCATGCGTGGACGGGTAGGTGATCATAATGGCCGCGATCTGATCGGGGTATTGCGCGATCTTCGCTTTCAAATCTGCCAGGTCAACATTGCCACGTTCGTCGCATTTCACCACCACGACTTGCATATTGGCCATTTGCGCGCTGGCCGGGTTGGTGCCGTGCGCCGAGCTTGGGATCAAACAGATATTGCGCTGCATGTCACCATTGGCCTCATGATAGGCTTTGATCGCCAATAGACCGGCGTACTCGCCCTGCGAACCCGCATTCGGTTGCAGTGACATGGCATCGTAACCGGTACAGGCACAGAGCATCTCTTCCAACTGCGCAATCATAGTTTGATAGCCAATGGTTTGATCTTGTGGCGCAAACGGGTGGATCGCGGAAAACTCTGGCCAGGTCACCGGCGTCATCTCGGCTGCGGCGTTGAGCTTCATGGTGCAGGAACCGAGTGGAATCATGGCACGGTCAAGCGCGATGTCTTTATCCGACAAGCGGCGCAGGTAACGCATCATTTCAGTTTCACTGCGGTAATCATGGAACACCGCCTGTGTCATGTAGCTGTCACTGCGTTGTGCCGCGGCATCAATGGGCTTCGACAACTCCGTTGCGGCGCTTCCACCCAGTGCCGCGAGCACGGTGTTGACGTCGTCGAGGTTGCACGTCTCATCAAACGCGACCGAGACCGTTTCGGCATCTCTTGGGTTGACGTTGAAGCCGGCCTCGAGCGCCTTTTTGGTCAGCTCATCGGCTTGCACGCCCGTCAGCGTGACTGTATCGAACACGGACTCATTCACGCTAAGACCTAACTTTTTACATCCATCGCGGAAACTGTTCGCCAGCTGGTTCACGTGTTCCGCGCGCCGACGCAATGCCGCTGGTCCGTGGTAGCACGCATACAGGGTCGCCATAATGGCTAATAGTGCCTGCGCGGTACAAATATTGGAGGTCGCTTTTTCACGTCGAATATGTTGTTCACGCGTTTGCAGCGCTAACCGGTACGCCGGATTGCCATGCGCATCCACCGATTGACCGACTAAGCGCCCTGGCATTGAACGTTTGTATTGGTCGCGTACAGCAAAGAACCCCGCATGCGGGCCACCGAATCCGAGCGGTACACCGAAGCGTTGTGAGTTGCCGACCACGATGTCTGCACCGAGTTCGCCGGGTGATTTTAATAGCGTTAATGCCAACAGGTCGCTCGCCATGATTACCAGCGCACCATGCTGGTGGGCGGTGTCACACAGGTCAGACAGTTGTTGAACCGTGCCATACGTATCTGGGTATTGGACGATGACGCCAAACACATCGTCCCAGTCAGATAATGGTTCAGACTCATCAATCATGACCAGCTCGATGCCCAGCGGTGTCGCCCGTGTCACGAGCAGGTCCAAAGTTTGCGGATGGCAGTGCTTGGACACCAGGCAACGATTGCGTTTACCCCGTAACGCTCGGTGTGCCAGCGTGAGTGCTTCACCGGCAGCAGTGGCTTCGTCAAGCAATGATGCGTTGGCGATATCCATGCCGGTCAACTCGGTGACCATCGTTTGAAAGTAAAATAAGACCTCTAATCGGCCCTGCGAAATTTCAGGCTGATATGGTGTATACGCGGTATACCATGCTGGGTTTTCCAATACATTGCGCTGTATGACCTTTGGCGTATGCGTATTGTAATACCCTTGGCCAATCAAGGACTTAACTAGTTTGTTCTGTTTAGCCAGTTCTCGCAGTTCGGCTAAGGCCAGTTCTTCAGTGAGTGGTGATTTCAAGGCCAGTGGCGCGTCGTCCGCAATGCTGGCTGGCACGACGGTTTTAGTCAGTGCGTCAAGTGAATCATAGCCAAGCTCACTGAGCATGGACTGGATGTCGGCTTCGCTGAGACCGATATGGCGTTGGGCAAACTGTGTCATGGGCTTATTCATGGTTTGAGTGTCAAAAGTCTGGAACGAGTAATATTAATTGGTCGGCTGGTTGTCTTTTACGAACGGGTAGCGAGCAACCGTGGCATTCAAAAGCTTATTGCGAATTTGAATCTGGACTTGCTGGCCTAGTTCCAGTTTGCAATTAACTCGCGCCAGTGCGATGGATTGTTGTAGCGTTGGCGAGAAGCTGCCACTGGTAACCTCGCCAATTTCGTTGTCATCTAGGAAAACAGTTTGGTGACTACGCAATACCCCACGGTCTTGCAGAATCAGGCCGATCAAGTTCTTGTTGCTATCCGAGTCGAGCGCTTCTCGGCCAATAAAATCGCGTTCACCTTTAACGCTTACCGTCCATTTCAAACCGGATTCTAATGGCGTGTGAGTTTCATCGAGATCATTGCCATACAAGGCCATGCCTGATTCTAGGCGCAGTGTGTCGCGCGCGCCAAGGCCGCATGGTTGTACGCCCGCTGCGAGGAAACCTTCCCAAAGTGTGTTTACCATCGACGCGGAGACGATGAATTCCACACCGTCTTCGCCTGTGTAACCAGTCCGCCCAACGAATTCGTCGCCGCAAAACTGACCTTGAAATCGAGCAAGTCCTGCTACTGTGGCGGCAAAGTCGGGTTCCAATACCGCGGCGCAGCTTTTTAGTGCGTCAGGACCCTGGACTGCTAATAGTGCGAGATCAGGGCGCTCGGTGACCGTGACATCAAACGCGCTTGCTTGTTGTGCCAACCAGGCCATATCTTTCTCATTGGTCGCCGCGTTAGTAACCAAGCGGCAGTGTGTGTCCGACAGGTAGTACACGATGAGATCATCAATAACGCCGCCGCGCTCGTTCAGCATGCAGCTGTACAACGCTTTGCCTGCAGTACCACTGACTTTATCAATGTCATTCGCCAGCAATCGGCGTAAGAAATCCAGAGTTTGTGGCCCGGTCACATCGGACACTGTCATATGCGACACGTCGAACATACCGACTGCGGTACGCACC
>JAUHZM010000223.1 GCA_030426005.1 Gammaproteobacteria bacterium | reverse complement strand
CCACCCCAGTCCTCGGAGATTACTTCGTGCTTGGACAATTCCTGCTTGGCCTTGTCGGGATCAGCGTCAGGCTTGTCGATCTTGTTGATGGCGACAATGATCGGAACGCCCGCTGCCCGCGAATGCTGGATCGCTTCAACAGTCTGCGGCTTGACGCCGTCGTCGGCGGCCACCACCAGGATGACGATATCAGTGGCCTGCGCACCGCGCGCCCGCATGGAAGTAAAGGCAGCATGGCCGGGGGTATCGATAAAACTGATCACACCCTTGTCGGTCGTCACATGATAGGCGCCGATATGCTGGGTAATACCGCCCGCTTCACCGTCGGTAACACGCGCTTTACGAATGTAGTCGAGCAAGGATGTTTTACCGTGGTCAACATGGCCCATCACAGTGACAACTGGGCAACGTGGCTCGTAGCCTGACTCATCAGTTTCAACCTCGAGGCTCTCAGACAGGAACGCTTCAGGGTCTGATTGACGCGCTTCTACGGCGTTATGACCCATTTCTTCGACGACCAGCATTGCTGTGTCCTGGTCTAGCGTATGGTTGATGGTCACCATCGTGCCCATCTTGAATAAGGCTTTGACCACTTCCGCAGCTTTGACTGACATTTGTGCCGCCAAATCAGCAACACTGATTGTTTCACCAATCTGAACATCGCGAACGACCGGCGCAACCGGTTTTTCAAACGCGTGCTGATCGGACACACTTGACTTAATGTGGGAAGGACGACGCTTATCTTTTTGACGTCGACGACCGGATGTTACATGCAGTTCCTCACGACCTGTAAATGGCTTGCGTTTACCCTTGCCTTTGGCCGCTTTCGGCTCGGCAGGTTTCGCAGCCGGTTCCGGCTTCGGTTCAGCCTGCTTGATAATCGGCGACACACGTTTACGATCACCAGCCTTACGAATAATCGATGGCATGGCCACTTCGCGGCGTGGACGTGCTGGTTTTTCTTCAGTTGAAGCTTTCTTTTCAGCGGGCTTGTCAGCAGCCGCTTCCTTTTTGTCAGCCGACTTAGCAGTCTCCTTCTCACGCTTAGCGTCTTCCGCCGCTTTGGCTTCGGCTTCCGCTTTGGCCTTGCTTTCTTTTTCAGCTTGCGCTTGCTTTGCTTTTTCTTCAGCTTCTTTTTCAGCGGCTGCTTTGGCTTCGGCTTCCGCTTTTTCAGCTTCTTTGCGCTTTTCGTCTTCTGCAGCACGTTTGGCTTCCGCCTCAGCCGCTAATTGCGCTTGCTCTGCATTGGCTTGCTCTTGATCCAGCCGCGCTTGCTCAGCCGCTTGGCGCTCAGCTTCTTCTTGCTCCAAGACTTCGCGCTTTACAAAGGTACGGCGACGTTTGGTTTGTACTTGCACGGTGCGTGCAATACCCGTTTTACTAGTTTGCTGAATCTCAGACGTGGTTTTTTTCTTCAGAGTAATCTTGCCTCGACCGCTAGGTGTGCTGGGCGCAGCACCTCCACGCAAAAAGTCGAGTAACTGGCGTTTCTCGTCATCTTGCAGGGAGTCTTCCACCGTTTTACCAGCAACACCGGCGTCGCCGAGCTGCTTTACCAGCCGCTCTGGATCGATCCCAATTTGTTCAGCAAACGCTTTGATAGTAATAGTCGACATACTCTGTTTCTCTAATTAATTTTGGTCGTTGAGGGTTTACGGTTGCGGATTCAGTTCTTACGATTCCGCCTCAACTTCATCTTCTGTATTTGATTCTTCAAACCATGGACGACGCGCAATCATGATCAACTCTTGCGCACGCTCTTGCGTCAGGTCAAGGCCTTCAATCTCAAGCAATTCGTCGGTCGCCGCTTCGGCCAAATCTTCCATCGTCTTAATATTATTGATTGCGAGGAACTTGGCGGTGGTCTCGTCCATGGTTTCCATGGTTAACAAGTCTTCCGCTGGATCAGCGCCTTTGAGCAGCTCTTCTTTTTGAATCGCCAACGTCACCAAAGCATCGTCAGCGCGTTGGCGCAGCTCGTCCACCAGGGCTTCGTCGAATTCTTCAATATCCAGCATCTCGTCACGTGGTACATAAGCTACCTCTTCTAGACTGCTAAAACCTTCCTGGATTAAGATCGTGGCCACATCGGCATCAATATCGAGCTTTTGCATGAATAATTCACGCACACCGGAGGACTCTTCTTCCAGCTTTTCGTTTGCTTGCTCAAACGTCATGATATTGATTTCCCAGCCAGTTAACTCACTGGCTAGACGAACGTTCTGGCCACCACGACCGATCGAGAGAGACAGTTGCGACTCATCCACAATCACGTCCATCGACGACTTATCTTCGTCAACCATAATTGACTCAACTTCAGCCGGAGCCAGCGCATTAATCACAAATTGAGCTGGGTCTTCTGACCATTTAATAATGTCTACACGCTCTCCGTTAATCTCATTGGAAACGCTTTGTACACGTGAACCACGAATGCCAACACAAGCACCAACTGGATCCACTTTACTGTCATTCGATTTCACGGCAATTTTAGCGCGCAGACCAGGATCACGCGCGGCACCAACAATCTCAATGATATTCTCACTTGCTTCTGGCACCTCAGTGCGGAATAAAGCGAGCACCAATTTTGGGGTAACGCGATCCAAAACCAGTTGCGGACCGCGGTTATTTTGCTTTACTTCACTCAGAATCGCGCGAACGCGGTCGCCTGGACGCAAAGCTTCGCGTTGAATTGTGCGATTACGTGGCAAGATGGCTTCAATACCACCCAGATCAACAATCGTATCACCGCGCTCCTGACGTTTGACCACACCAGAGAGCATTTCACCAATCCGAGGCTCATATTCTTCACTGATTTTATTGCGCTCCGCTTCACGCACCTTCTGCATGATGACCTGCTTGGCAGCCTGAGCAGCAATTCGGCCAAATGGCACAGCCTCTAGCTCTTCTTTCAGGAAGTCGCCTACTTCGAGGTCAGGATCATGCTCCTTCGCTGCACTCACACAGATTTGCTTGGATGGAAACTCCAACTCTGCGTCGTCTTCGATAACTTCCCAAACGCGGTAAGGAATATAGGAGCCATCCTTGCGATTGATGACACAATGCACATCAATGTCTTCACGGTGACGCTTGCGAGTAGCAGTGGCCAAAGCGGCTTCAATCGCCTCAAAAATAACGTCTTTATCAACCGCCTTTTCAGTAGACAGCACTTCCGCCAGCATTAAAATTTCGCTTGCCATGAGTCTAGCTCTCTATGTGTAAATAAAGTAAATAGTGTTAAATATCAAAGTTATAGACAGGCACCAGTCGCGCACGGTCCATCTCTGTGTATAAAAGTTCAGTTTGCTCGCCATCGACCTCAACCACAGCGAACTCATCCGTCGCCTCGACCAACAGACCGGTGAAGCGACGACGCCCGTTCACCAATGTGTTCATGCGAATTTTTACGTCCTGACCGACCACTGCCTTAAAGTGCAACGGCTTAGCCAGAGGTCGATCCATACCGGGTGACGACACTTCCAGGGTGTAGCGATTACTGATAGGGTCTTCAACATCCAGAATCGCACTAAATTGACGACTGGCTTTGGCGCAGTCTTGCACCGTGACGCCATTGGGCGTATCAATATAAATACGCAGAATCGATGTATCACCTCCGCTCATCTCAACCGCCACGAGCTCATAACCCAGCGCTTGAGCGCCAGGCTGGAGCAGTTCTTCGATGTGTGGAACAGTCAGTGCCATCTAATAAAAACCTATTCAAATTTCAAACAAAAAAAGGCGAGCATCGCTCACCTTGTATCAAAACCAGGCTCGCCAGCCGGTTTTCTTTCTACCGCAAAGTGTGTTCGTAATTCTGCCTGATTAAATACCACAAAATGTGCGAAAGGCGATTAGAACGAACCAGAGTTAAAAGCTTAATTCACAATAAACTCGCTATTAAAAAACTTTACTGACCGGACTCTAGCAACCGCACCTCGATACAATCTCTGCATCTTCGGGTCATAAGCCTACGGCCTGCGATAAAAACACAAAACCCCGCTAACGCGGGGCTTCCAGTGAGCTTGGGCAGTTCAACAGAAAGCAAATCAGCTGTACTCCCAAACAATATGGTTGCAGTGGATACATTCTCAATCACCGCGATATTCAAGAAGCAATTACAGTTGAGCAGTTAACCGTAAAGACTTGAATCACTTGGTAGCGGGGGCAGGATTTGAACCTACGACCTTCGGGTTATGAGCCCGACGAGCTGCCAGACTGCTCCACCCCGCAATATCAAGTGGAGGCGTATATTAAACAAAATGAATTGCTATTACAACACCTATTTTTTGTGATTTAGCACGTAAAACACTACGCACAGATATCACCAAACTCAGCTTCGCGACACACTAAAGTTCAATAAAAAACCCCTGAACATCCGCAGATATCTCAGAGGCCGGGTAGTAATGGCGGAGAGGGTGGGATTTGAACCCACGAAGGGCTATTAACCCTTGCCGGTTTTCAAGACCGGTGCATTCAGCCGCTCTGCCACCTCTCCAATCTTACTGCGTGCGGTGTGCTCGCTGAATCGAGGGCGAATATTAACCGACCCAGCCGAGCATGACAATGGCTTTTTTAAACTTATTTCTCACCCGCACAAAGACACGACTACTGCGTCTTCAGCCCGGTGTATCGATACAGCGCAATTAAATAAAACGCGAACACCACCAAAAATAACAACAAGATCAGATGCTCCTGAATCCCAAATCGAAACATCCATACACCCACAGCCGCACAGAGAACCTGGACGCTTAGAATTAGCGCTAAGGTTTGATTCACCGACAACCCGCGATCCAGAATGATGTGGTGATAGTGCACACGATCCGCATCAAACGGTGAACGCCCCCGAAGCGGTCGAACTATTAGCACCGATACAGCGTCAATTAGCGGCAATGCCAGAATCCACAGGGCCAACGCGGGAGGAAACCCTGCCCCTTGTTGAGACGCCTGAATCAATAAATAAGCTAACAACAAACCAAGCATTGTCGAGCCAGCATCACCCATAAAAACTTTTGCCTGCGCACGTCCTATACGCAAATTAAATACCAGAAAGCCGAGCACACTCGCTATCGAAATCCAGATCAAGTTCTCACTCATGTTGGTGATGAATAGCAAAACAGCCAGAGAAAGCACAACCAATGAACCAGCCAAGCCATCCATACCGTCCGACATATTCACTGCATTAATGACCCCGATGGTCGCAAACACCGTCATGGCCGTAGACCAGGAACCCAGCTCAACTTCATGATCTGCCGACGCCAGGAAACCCAATGACTCTAACCGAACTCCGGTTAACTCAATCATTAGGTAAGCCACCCCACCCTGAACCACAAACCGACTCCATGACGGCAGCTTTATCTGGTCATCTAACATCCCAACAAAACATAGAATAGCCAAACATGCTAAGAGCCCCATGTTTGCTGGCGACCAACACAAA
>JAUHZM010000222.1 GCA_030426005.1 Gammaproteobacteria bacterium | reverse complement strand
GATCTTCGCAACGGCTGCCTTCATGCCTTCGCCGTCGGCGGCGTAGATCCGCACGCTGCCATCGTCTTCGATGTCGATTGATGCACCGGTTTCTTCGGTTAGCGCACGAATCACGGCGCCACCTTTACCGATGACCGCTGCAATCTTCTCGGCATCGATCTTCATGGTGATGTAGCGAGGCGCAAAGTCAGACAGCTCTGTACGACCTTCGGTGATGGTTTTAGCCATTTCACCCAAGATGTGCAGACGACCTTCACGTGCTTGATCCAAGGCAACCGCCATGATTTCACGTGTTACACCGTCGATTTTAATGTCCATCTGAAGTGCTGTGACGCCTTCTGCTGAACCAGCGACTTTAAAGTCCATATCGCCGAGATGATCTTCATCACCCAAAATATCTGACAGCACCGAGAAGCGATCGCCTTCTTTGATCAAACCCATCGCAATACCGGCCACAGGCGCCTTCAAAGGCACACCCGCGTCCATCAATGCCATGCTCGAACCACAGACTGACGCCATTGACGACGAGCCATTAGATTCCGTGATCTCAGACACTGCACGAACTGTGTATGGGAAATCTTCTTCATCTGGCATAACGGCCAAAACACCACGCTTCGCCAAACGACCATGACCGATTTCACGACGCTTTGGCGAACCGACCATACCAGTCTCACCGACACTGTATGGAGGGAAGTTGTAGTGGAACAAGAACGCATCTTTGCGCTCACCACCGATGGCATCGATGATCTGCGCATCGCGCTGAGTGCCTAGCGTGGCAGTCACGATGGCCTGGGTTTCACCACGGGTAAATACCGCTGAACCATGTACACGAGGAAGTACGCCAACACTGGTGGTGATTGGACGAACGGTGCGCGTGTCGCGACCATCGATACGTGGATAACCTTCCAGCAGACGCTCACGAACCAAACGATACTCGAGCTCGTGGAACTCATTGGCAACGTCTTCTTCGCTGAAGCTGTCTTCTGCATCAGTGACCAACGCAGCGATTGCCTCAGAGCGCAGCGCCTTAACTTTGTCTTGGCGCTCTTTCTTGTTGGCAGTGGTGTAGGCTTCAGTCAAACCTGCTTTCGACTGGGCTTCAACCGCATCGCGCAGCGCTTGATTGACAGGCTCTGGCGTCCAATCCCAATCATCTGCACCAGCTTCAGCTTTCAGTTCGTTGATCGCATCGATAACGACTTGCTGTGCATCGTGACCAAAGACGACTGCACCAAGCATTTCTTCTTCTGAGAGAAGATCTGCTTCAGATTCGACCATCAAAACAGCACCATCGGTACCAGCGACGACTAGATCCAAACGCGAAGATTTGAGCTGTTCTGCATTAGGGTTGAGTACGTACTCACCATCGATATAGCCAACGCGTGCCGCACCAATCGGGCCATTAAACGGCGCACCTGTCAGTGACAGCGCTGCCGAAGCACCGATCATTGCAACGATATCTGAGCTAACCGCTGGGTCATATGACATGACAGTCGCGATCACTTGAATTTCGTTATAGAAGCCGTCTGGGAACAGTGGACGGATAGGACGGTCAATCAATCGACAAATCAAAGTCTCTTCTTCGGAAGGACGGCCTTCGCGCTTGAAGAAGCCGCCGGGGATCTTGCCCGCAGCGTAAGTTTTTTCTTGGTAATTGACAGTCAGAGGGAAGAAGTCGCGGCCTGGCGTTGCTTCTGGTTTGGCTACGGCAGTCACTAATACGACGGTGTCACCCATTTTCGCCATTACTGCTGCGGTAGATTGACGGGCAATTTCGCCCGTCTCAAGGGTGACCGTATGGTCACCGTATTGGAAACTTTTGACGTGTTTCGTCACTCTAAATCCTTGAATTAGCGACGCAAGCCAAGACGACCGATCAGCGCAACATAGCGCTCGTGGTCTTTACCATTCAGGTAGTCTAGAAGCTTACGACGTTGATTAACCATGCGAAGAAGACCACGACGTGAGTGGTTATCTTGCTTGTGTGCTTTGAAGTGTTCAGTCAAATGAACGATGCGCGCAGTTAAGAGCGCTACTTGTACCTCAGGAGACCCCGTGTCCGAAGAGTCGCGCTGATATTCTTTAACGATCTGAGCTTTTTGCTCGGCGGACAAACATGACATGTTGCTTTTTCTCTGTTGTTGATAAAAATAAACCGAGAATTATAACAGAGAAAAATATCAATTGACAGGTGTTATCTTTTTGATTTATGCGGCAGTTTCAAACAAAGGCACGCAATAATGATCGGCTTGGTGGACTTGACTCGCGATTGACTCCACCACCACACGGCAGATCGCGCTGGCATTAATCATTCGATCACGCCCGGGTACACTGCACATCAGCGCATTGGCCAGCGCAAATCGTCCAACCGCCGACGCCGACACCTGAGTGACATTCGAGAAATCAAAATGGCGCACCACAGCAGTGGGGTTATTCATCACCGCCATGGCCGCTGCAATCAGAGCACGGTCGTCAAGTTGGGCGGGAAAAACATGAATTAATCGAGTGGGAGCCATTTGAATCCAATTGGAATGTGTAAGGTACCCACTTGATCGGTCGTTCAGATGGGTTTTTGAGCGACTCAACCCAAAGTTTGTACCGAGTGCACAAACTTTGTATCTAAGCGTTTACTTAGCGCTTATAAACCGGGAAACGTCCACAAAGCTCAGTAATTTGGCCGCGAACCTTCTCGATAACCGCCTCGTTTTCCATGTCATCAAGCACATCACACATCAGACCTGCCAAATACTTAACTTCGTCTTCCTTGAAGCCTCGTGTGGTGCACGCAGGCGTACCAATACGTAGACCAGAGGTGACAAATGGAGATTGAGGGTCATTGGGAACAGTATTTTTGTTCACAGTGATATGTGCCGCGCCTAAAGCTGCATCCGCTGCCTTACCAGTGATTCCCTTAGGAGACAGGTCTAGCAAGAACAAGTGGTTTTCTGTGCCACCTGAAACAACCTTATAACCGCGCTCGATAAATACACTCGCCATGGCTTGTGCATTGGCAATGACCTGCTGCTGATAAACTTTAAACTCAGGCTCAAGGGCTTCTTTAAATGCCACCGCTTTCGCTGCGATTACGTGCATTAACGGGCCGCCTTGCATGCCAGGGAAGACCATTGAATTGAGCTTTTTGGTGATTTCATCGTTGGCGCGCGCCAAGATGATACCGCCACGTGGGCCGCGCAGTGTTTTGTGCGTGGTGCTGGTAACAACATCCGCAAATGGCACAGGGTTCGGATATAGACCCGCTGCAATCAGGCCAGAGACGTGGGCCATATCGACCATCAAGATCGCGCCAACTTTATCGGCAATCTCGCGAAAACGCGCCCAATCCATCACTTGCGAATAGGCAGAGAAACCCGCGATGATCATTTTAGGCTTGCTCTCTACAGCCATCGCCTCGATTTCATCATAATCGAGTACGCCATCATCATTTACACCGTACTGAACCGCGTTGTAGAACTTGCCAGAGAAGTTTGGCGCAGCGCCGTGTGTCAGGTGGCCACCATCGGACAAACGCATACCCAAAATGGTGTCATGCGGCTGTAACAACGCCTGGAATACCGCGGCATTGGCCTGAGAACCAGAGTGAGGCTGGACGTTGGCATAGTCTGCGCCATACAGCGCTTTAATGCGGTCGATAGCCAATTGCTCTGCTTGGTCAACAAACTCACAACCTCCGTAGTAGCGCTTTGACGGATAACCTTCAGCGTATTTGTTGGTCATTAAGCTGCCTTGCGCTTCCATCACGCGTGGGCTGGCATAGTTCTCCGATGCGATCAGTTCAACGTGATCTTCTTGGCGCTGATCTTCTGCGGCCATTGCAGCAGCAAGTTCTGGGTCAAATTCGGCAATGGTTTGTTTGTTAAAATCAAACACCCGCGATACTCCTAAAAATGTTGTGAATTCGAAAATATGCGTGGATTCTATCGTAAACTTTCACCAAATCCGACCTAAGTCTGCCGCTTATCTAACAAGTTGCGGCATGTAATTCATCAAACCCTGAAATTTTTTAAGGTGTGAGCATTGGACAAGGAAGCGCTGCAATCTAGCGTCGCAAGACAAGGAGGCCGAGGAGGCGACACTGGGCGAGGTGGCTCCAAGGGTGTCGTCGAATATGCGACCCAGACCATGGCTTGGGTTGCCGTATTTTTGGTGGCCACTTTGCTGCTGAGCGGGCCCAGCAGAGACAATCGCTCCATCGAAAAGCTACTACTCAACACCCTAACCTCACAATATCCAAGATTGACTGAAGGGCAGTTTTTCGAAGATGTTAAAACCGCCGTCACGCAACTACTACAGGGTTCTACCAATCTCAGCGCCGTGACATGGAATATTGTCGTCGTCGATAGCGATCACCCTTTTATCTTGGCGATACCCGACAACACCATCGTCATTGCAGATGGCATGGCAACGACTGCGTTCAATAAGCATGCATTGGGCGGTCTGATCGCGCATGAAATGGCACATCACTTGAGCGGGGAAACGCCGCGTCGATTCAAAGCCGCCCTATTCGCTCAAAGCAGTCCAAATACCGTGTCTACCTGGCTGTCGATACTTAGCCAAAAGCCCGATGACACCGCCATCATCACCTCAATTATCAATCAAATCTCTTTGACACCCTACAGTGCAGCGCAAGAGATAGAAGCCGAGCAGCTCGCATTGTCGGCCATGATTGCCAGCTGCTTGGAACCCGAGTTTTTAGGCACTGCTTGGAAAAACACGCGTGCCAGATCTGGCAGCATGGCCAAACGACATGAAAACCTTTTTTCTGTAGAGACGTCTCAGCTGCGCGAATTGGCACAGCAAAAATTTCAACAAACCGTTTGCGAATAAAAAAGGCGCTCAATTGAGCGCCTTTTTCAACCAAACAGCGGACGCGCTATGGCATGTACTCTTCCGCTTCGATGGCTTTTTCCTCAGGTACTAGGTCTTCACGTTTAACGCCCATCGTCAGTACAAACGATGAGGCCACGAAGATCGATGAATAGGTACCAACCAACACACCACAGATCAATGCAGCAGCAAAGGAAAATACCGTCTCTCCACCCAATGTCACTAGCACGATCAAAACAATTAATGTGGTCAATGAGGTCATGATGGTGCGGCCAAGGGTATCGGTGATCGCTTGATTGATGGTAGCGGCAGGATCATCTTCGCGAACGGTAATAAAGGCTTCTCGAATGCGGTCAAACACAACGATGGTGTCATTTAACGAGTAGCCAATTACTGCCAAGATAGCCGCTAATACGTTTAGATCGAAATCGATGCCCGTGAGCGAGAAAAACCCCAGCGTGATCAATACATCGTGCGTCAATGCCAGTACCGAGCCAAACGAAAATTTGCGCTCAAAGCGAAACCATACATAAATCACGATACCAAAGAGCGCATAAAGCACCGCCAAACCACCTTGGTCGCGAAGCT
>JAUHZM010000221.1 GCA_030426005.1 Gammaproteobacteria bacterium | reverse complement strand
ATCTCAGTGGACTCAGCCTGTTCGGGATCGACCTCATGCACGTAAACAAAGCGTTCGCCCCACGGTGTGTTATGTACTTCGCTAAGTAGAAAACGCAATTGATCGCCTTCAAAACAACAAAAAAATACGGCGGGATTGAAGCAGTGCCCCCAATAGCTCAGATTGGCTAGCAAGAATACTTGCCCGTGAAAGTGATGCCCGGTATTGCGCAGAATTTGATCGCATACTTCATCGTACAGATTGCGTTCGCTCGGCAAATAGTTCGCGCGCTTGAAACGAACCGCATTCCAATGACGACTCGACCATAAAGGGCTGATCTGATCAATGAGCTCTGGTTGCTGAATGTCCAACCAAACCTGAAATACGTCGTAACGCAGCTGGTGTACCACCGGCGTTTTGCGCACGTGGCTGACCTTGCCAGTAAATAGCTTTAGGCCGCGCATGCCAGTCGCTCCTTGATTTTTTTACTGATTTGAAACGCGGTCCGCGCACCATCTTCGTGAAACCCCCAGCCCCAGTAGGCACCAACGTAATAGGTGTGTTGCTGTCCATCGATCTCAGGCTTGCGTTTTTGTGCTGCGACACTTGCGGCGGTGAATACTGGGTGTGTGTAGTGTCGTTCCACCAATATCTTGTCCGCCTGTATTCGATTGTTGCTATTTAGCGTGGTGAACACGTTGGTCGGGCCGGGCAAACTTTGTAAGGCGTTCATCCAGTAATTGGCAGTGCATTTGTATTGCGAGTCAGGCTCGACATTGTTTGGCACTTCGGTATTCCAACTTGCCCAGGATTGTCGGTTTGGGTGTAATAAAGAATCATCGGTATGCACCACGACATGATTATGCTCAAACGGAATGGCACCCAGTATTTCAGTTTCGGCCTGAGATGGCGCAGCCAGCAATTTTAACGCTTGATCAGAATGGGTTGCGAACACGACTAAGTCAAACTCTTCGGGTTCCGCGTGTGAATCAGAATGTACCTGGATGCCCGACTCGTTGCGCGTGACGCTGGAAATGGTACAACCCAGGCGCCAGTCCACATTCAAACGTTGTTGTAATGCTTCTACATAAGACTTGGAGCCATTTTTAACCACCATCCATTGAGGTCTGCCGACGACTTTTAATAAGCCGTGCGCTTTGAAAAATTCCACCAGATGACGAATCGGAAATTGCGCTACGCGCTCTGGCGGCGAGGACCAAAGTGCCGACATCATTGGGAGTAGATGGTCGTGCCAAAAGGCCTCGCTATACCCGTGCTGTGTAAGAAACGCTTCGACGGTTGTGGTTTGGTCTTGTGAGTTAAGCACGTCAGTCGAACGTGAATAAAACCGCAGAAGGTCGATCAGCATGCGGTAGAAGCGCGGACTTAACAGATTTCGTCGCTGACAAAACAGTTTGTTCAAAGAGGTAGCGTTGTATACCAGTCCGGACTGTTTGTTATGCGCCGAGAAGCTCATATCGGTAGGCTGGTACGCGACCCCCAAGTCCTGCAACATGCCAAAGAAATGCGGGTAATACTCTGGGCAGAAAATAATAAAGCCACTGTCGACTCGCAGCGGGAGACCATCAATTTCGAGCTCATGTGTGTCAGTGTGTCCGCCGGGGAACGGCTGCTTTTCAAAAACTGTCACCGCGCATTCCTCGTGTAAGTGGTAGGCGGTAGACAGGCCGCTTATACCGGCGCCAATAATCGCAACCTTTTTCATCGCTCAAGTAGTTGGTGTGTTGTAGCCACCTGCTGAATCGCGCTTATGGCAACCGCTATTCGCAGACTCTTTGTTATTGATTTTATTGACGTAACTTTGAATGTAGCTTACGCCGCAGCGCGTGCCACGAATAAAGACAATCAGGATTAAATTGTTCGCAATATTCGTCCACAGCACCGCCGCAAATGGTTATTATCTTGCAGCAGCGTGACGGCACAGATTACAGGTGTATACCTTTTGTGAATGTTTGCCTTTAGGGTGATGCTAAGCCGTCGCAACCAAACCAAGTGATATTAATTATAGAGGGCCCTAACGCAGTGCGTATTCAATCCATGTTTGGCAGACTGAGCTTTGTTCGTCAACGTATACTGGCAAGCAGGGAGCGTTGCCAATGGTCAATCAGTTACATATTACTAGTATTGTTGGCCTGGGTTGCGGTGATTCCGGCGAGAGCGGCGACTCCCGTGGTCACACCGGTCGGTAATTACACACTGCAGTGCGATGAAATTTTCTCTTGCCCCGAGTCGCTCATGCCGCGAGTGGCGTTCTGGATTGAAGTGTTCAGTCGCTGGGACACCAATACTGCCATTTTTCATGATAAAGAGAATCCGCATAGGGTGTATTCCACCGTGCAGCGGGAAGAAGGTTGTCGTCGCTCCAAGAAAGGCGATGCTATTGATCGAGAGCGCAAGCGTCTTAAGAAACACCTGTTGTCATTGGCTGACAAACTTGAGCGGCAGCGTGGCTTAACTAACTCCGAAGCGTTTTTGCATGCACAGTTTAAAGGTGAGTCGGTTGCAGAAATCCGTGCCGCAGCAAATCGTGTGCGCTGTCAGTCAGGCAACAAAGACCGTATGCGAAACGCTCTTGCTGAGTACACCTTGTATCAGCCCACAATTCTGGAAGCGTTGGAAGATCAAAACTTAACGCCAGAGCTGCAATATTTGCCATTTGTTGAGTCTGCATTTAATCCCTCAGCGCTATCACATGTTGGTGCGGCAGGTTTGTGGCAGATTATGCCAAGCACTGGGCGCACTTTGGGATTACGGGTCGACAGTCATATTGACGAACGGTATGACCCGATTGCGGCGACCTACGCTGCGGCATTGTATTTTCGCAATAGTGTGGACGACCTCAGTGAGACTGCGTTTGAGAATGGGCACGACGTTGCGGCTAAAGATCTGAACCCCTTTGTTATTACGTCTTACAACTACGGCGTGCGCGGCATGCAACGCGCCATCAAGCAGGTCGGACTGGATTATGAGCGCCTACTGCGTGAATATAAATCGCCTAGCTTTCAAACTGCGGTGAAAAACTTTTACGCCAGCTTTTTGGCCGCGCGACATGTGGCGAAGTACAAGGATCAGTTTTTTGATTCGATTCCAGCGAGTCCGGCCGCGCGATTTGCCGAACACGACGATGTGGTTCTTAATCGAGCCACTTCGGTGAAGCGAATCGCCAGCGAGTTGGACGTCAACATGGAGGATCTGCGCGCGATGAATCCGGCGCTTAAATCCGTAATCTGGCAGCACAAAGCACTAGTGCCGTCTGGTTACGCGATTCGTTTACCAAAGCGAACCGCAGGCTGGGACGCACATATCGCAAGAATGGACGCGCTACCACAAGAAGTGGAAGAAGCCGGGTTTGTCTGGCACCGTGTACGTCGCGGACAAACTGCGTGTGGTATCGCTGAGCAGTACCGTGCATCCTGTCGTGCACTCGTCAAGCTCAATCGTCTGGATAAGCGCGGCACTATCTACATTGGTCGCCGTATCAAGGTGCCAACCCGGTCCGGTGGTATTGTCTTGGCAAAAAACGCCAGTGGCACAACACCTGGCAGTGGTGTAACTCAGATCACCGCAGACAGCGATGCACACATACAGACTTACCGCGTCAAACGTGGGGACACGTCCTGTTCAATCGCACGACGTCACGGCTTGAAATGTGCCGAATTCCTGGCGCTAAACGGATTGACTCGGGGTAGCATCATTCGCGTCGGACAAACCGTGCATGTCACCTCGGCTGGCAGTTGGCATACCGTCCGGAGTGGTCAGACAGCCTGCGGGATTGCGGAGTCTTATCGGGTTCGTTGCAGCGCACTGCTGGATGCGAATCAACTTACATTAAATTCCAAAATCCTGATCGGGCAACGTTTA
Organism: Gammaproteobacteria bacterium; assembly: GCA_030426005.1. Taxonomy (GTDB): domain Bacteria; phylum Pseudomonadota; class Gammaproteobacteria; order Arenicellales; family Arenicellaceae; genus Arenicella. The sequence goes on along the minus strand of JAUHZM010000221.1, from coordinate 1,581 downwards.
CGTATTCCAAGCAAAGAACTGTAGCTTTTTATGCACGACTTGATCGGTCTGGCGATGAGATTCTTATAGTGAATAATGACTAATTGTCAGAAAGGCTAGGCAAGTTGACATTAGGTTGATAGACTCGCGCCCATAAAAATAGGCACAGCGCCCGCATTACGCAATCTCAGGCATCCAACACATGCCGTGGCAGAATTTCCATTCAGCCGAGACCTTATCTACGAGGGTAATTGCAGCGTAAAAATCATCGTGCCACGACAATTCGAAAACCTAAACAACGCGCTGATTATGACCACGAAAAATCAAGAATTGGCCAGTTGGGTGTCGAGCGTTGCTGAGCTAACCAAACCAGATTCTGTGGTTTGGTGTGACGGCAGTGAGCAAGAATACCAGCGTCTGATTGATCTGATGCTGGAAGAGGGGACTTTGTCGCCGCTGAATTCTGAGACACATCCAAACTGCTATTTGCACCTCTCAGACCCGCAAGATGTTGCGCGGGTAGAACACTTAACCTACATCTGCACTGACGATCCGGAAACGGTCGGCGACAACAACAATTGGTTGGCAGTCGACGAAGCCAAGGAAAAAATGCACGCCTTATATGAAGGCTGCATGCAAGGTCGCACGATGTATGTCATCCCGTATTGCATGGGGCCAGTGGATTCACCTTATTCGCGCTGTGGCGTGGAAATTACCGATAGCCCTTACGTGGTAGTCAATATGAAGTTGATGACACGCATGGGGGCGCGTGCGTTGGCGCGTATCGAGCGCGAGGGTACCTTTGTAAAAGGCCTGCACTCGACCGGTGAACTCGATCCAGAGCGTCGTTTTATCATGCATTTCCCAGAAGAGCTGAGCATCATGAGTTATGGCTCGGGCTATGGCGGGAATGCCTTGTTGGGTAAAAAATGTCACGCCTTGCGTATTGCCAGCTGGCAGGCGCGAGACGAAGGCTGGTTGGCAGAACATATGTTGATCCTCGGCTTAGAAAGCCCAGAAGGTGAAACGCACTACATCGCGGCGGCGTTCCCCTCGGCGTGTGGCAAGACCAACCTGGCGATGCTGATCCCGCCAGAAAAATACAAAGATTGGAAGATTTGGACGCTGGGCGACGACATCGCTTGGCTGCACAAAGGTGAAGATGGTCAACTTCGCGCAATCAATCCCGAAGCAGGCTATTTTGGTGTGGTACCTGGTACCAATGCGAAGACTAATCGCAATGCCTACGACATGATCCAACAAAACACGATCTTCACGAACGTGGCACAAACCGATGATGGCGAGCCGTGGTGGGAAGACAAGAAAGTTGGTGAGCCGAGCGTTGATTGGAAGGGTAATGACTACACGCCTGGCAACGGCCCAGCTGCGCACCCTAATTCGCGTTTTACGGTCTCAGCTACTGAAAATCGTGCGTATTCATCGCTGGCAGAAGCGCCTGATGGTGTGCCGATTTCCGCCATTATCTTTGGCGGTCGACGCCGCGAGCTGGCGCCCTTGGTGTACCAAGCTAAGTCTTGGGAGCACGGTGTGTTGATCGGTGCCAGTGTGGCGTCTGAAACCACCGCGGCGGCAACTGGTGAA
>JAUHZM010000220.1 GCA_030426005.1 Gammaproteobacteria bacterium | reverse complement strand
GCTTGTCAGCGTAAACGTTGAAAATTTTGTCGAGTAGCGCTATACCGTTAGCGCGCCTTCACTTGAAGATAAACCGGTTACGCCTGAGCGTGCGATTTCGATTATTTGAACCCCAGACAAGCTGTTTAACAACTCGTCGATTTTTTCACTACTGCCACTCATTTCAATGATCGACTGTGACTCTGACACGTCAATCAAGGCACCATTAAAGGCGGCGACAATTCGATCCAGATCGGCTTTTTGTTCCGGCTTCACAACCACTTTGGCCAAGATAACTTCGCGCTCCAGATGGCCACTCACGGTGATGTCCTCCAATGCAGCGACATCCACCAACTTATTCAATTGTTTTTCGATCTGGTCAATTTTACGGTCATCGCCAACCGTGACGATCGTCATGCGAGATAAAGTGGGGTCATTGGTCGGCGCTACCGTCAATGACTCAATATTGTAACCGCGCGCGGAGAACAGGCCGGACACGCGGGATAGCGCGCCGGATTCGTTTTCAAGGAGTACCGAAATAATATGTCGCATACGAGTTCCTGCTTGGATTGGGTCAGTCGCGTTGAGCGCAACTATTTGGTCGGGCGAAGGCGCATTTCGTGATGGTTTTTACCCGCTTCGATCATGGGGTAAACATTCTCCTCACGATCCGTAATAAAATCCATAAAGACCAATCGATCTTTCATCGCGAAAGCTTCTTTCAATGCCCCTTCGACGTCACCTGGCTTGGTTATTTGCATGCCAACATGGCCGTAAGCTTCTGATAACGCCACAAAATCTGGCAGCGAATCCATATAAGAATTCGAATAGCGCTTCTCGTAGCTGAATTCTTGCCATTGTCGCACCATGCCCAGGTAGCGATTATTCAGGTTGATGATTTTGACCGGCAGATCATACTGCTTACACGTCGCCATTTCCTGAATACACATCTGGATGCTACCTTCACCGGTGATACAGGCCACATCGGCATCGCGGTGAGCAAACTTCACACCCATGGCCGCTGGCAAACCGAAGCCCATGGTGCCGAGGCCACCGGAGTTAATCCATTTATGCGTGTCAGAGAAACCGTAAAACTGAGCAGCAAACATTTGGTGCTGGCCGACGTCGGAAGTCACATACGCTTCACCACCCGTGACCTCGTGCAATTTCTGCACCACAAACTGAGGTTTGATCACGGTGTCACTTGGCTCGTACCACAAGCTATCTAACCCGCGCCATTCGTTAATTTGTCGCCACCAGGCTTTGGTCAGCTCTGGGTTAATATCGTTTTTACGACGTTGTAACTCGCGATTAAATTGAGTCAACACCTGCTTCACATCACTTACGATCGCAATATCCGCTTTGACGTTCTTATCAATCACCGAAGGATCGATATCAACATGCAGAATTTTGGCGCCTGGCGCAAAGTCGTCCAGCGCGCCGGTAATCCGATCGTCAAACCGTGCACCAAGCGCAACAATTAAGTCGGCATCATGCATCGCCATATTGGCTTCATAGGTGCCATGCATACCTAACATCCCGAGAAACAGCGGATCGTCATGTGGATAGGCGCCCAGCCCCATCAAGGTATTGGTACACGGAAAGCCTAGTGCACGCACAAAATCACGCAGCTCAGCCTGTGCTTTGGCTAACACGACGCCACCACCGGTATATACGACTGGCTTCTTAGCATTCAGAATCGCTTCCACCGCACCGACAATCTCCGCCGGGCGCGCCGACGGCACTGGCGGATAGGAGCGCATGGTTAGTGATTCTGGATAAATGAACTCAGCCACGTGCGCGGTAATATCCTTTGGAATATCGACCAATACTGGACCTGGACGACCCGAGGTCGCAATATGGAATGCTTTCTTGATCGTGGCAGCAATATCTTCAACGTTTTGAATGAGAAAATTGTGCTTCACACAGGGGCGGCTAATGCCTACTGCATCAATTTCTTGGAACGCATCGTATCCAATTAATGGCGCCATGACCTGGCCAGACAGCACCACCATAGGAATTGAATCCATGTATGCGGTGGCAATACCGGTAATCGCATTGGTAATTCCGGGACCTGACGTGACAAGCACGACGCCTGGTAAACCGGTCGCACGCGCATAGCCATCCGCAGCGTGCGTAGCGCCTTGCTCATGGCGCACCAAAATGTGTTGCACATCATCTTGTCGATGAAACGCATCGTAGATATGCAACGCGGCCCCACCCGGGTAACCGAATACATATTCTACGCCTTCTTGCTTAAGGCTTTGGACAACAATATCTGCGCCGGTTAACTGCACCGTAGTCTCCGTCTAATAGATCAGCTGGTTTGGTTGTCTGTGCTGAAGCGGCACTTATGACTTCCAAAGAAAAAGGCCCGCTAGCGGGCGCTTTGGTCGAGCGAGAAATTATAAACGCAGAGGGATTAAACGCAACGGCCAATTCGGCTTTTTTCCAAAGTTTTCGAGGCCTTGCAACCCCTTAAACCGTTGAATGTTAGGCATTTCGTAATTTTGGCAATGTAAAACATTCATATAGATAATGACTCACAGCACAAAATACTGCAGGATTGCCCTGCGCTAACAAGCTCGCATACAATACGCCGATGCATACATACTTCCTCTCTGACCTGCACTTGACGCCGGAAAGGCCAGAGCTAATCTCGGCGTATTTACACTTTTTGTCTAATCTCGCTCCCAGCGCAGAACGCGTTTATGTGTTGGGGGATTTGTTCGAGTTCTGGATTGGCGATGATGCCGCCACGATGCTCGGCGCAGACCCATTGCTGGATGCCATGCAACAGCTCAGTCAACACACGGCATGCTACTTCATTGCCGGCAATCGTGACTTCCTGGTGCGAGACACATTTACCCAACGCACCGGATTCGAGATTCTACCGGACGAATCCGTCATCGACCTCTATGGCACGCCAACGCTACTGCTACACGGCGACAGCTTATGTACCGATGATGTGGCACATCAAGCATTTCGGCAACAAATGATGACCAACCGCCCCTTTTGTGATGCGTTTCTGACGCTTCCTATTCCAGAACGGATCGCCAAGGCTAAAGAAGCGCGCATGCAAAGCCATGAACACAAGGCCGAAGTTAGCATGTCGATCATGGATGTCACCGAAGCGGCGGTACTGCAAGCCTTTGAACAGCACGGTGTGACACAAATGATCCATGGCCACACACACCGTCAAAACATCCACCACTACACTGCTCGGGATGGGAATCAGTTAACGCGCTATGTACTGGGCGACTGGGACAAAACCAGCAGTATTCTGCGAGCGGATGCGACTGGTTTGCACATCGATAACCAAGCCATAGTTTAAACCAAGCTTATTGATCAGCCGTCTGCTCTGCGTCGTGCGGAATCACCCGGTAAAAGGTTTCACCATCCTTGATAAAACCGAGCTGACTCCGCGCGCGCTCTTCGAGCGCTTCTCGGCCTTCTTTGAGCTCCTTGACCTCGGCGTGCAACGCCTCATTGCGTTGACTGAGTTCATCATTGCGCGCGCGCTCCTGATCAATGGTGTTTTGCAGCGACCACAACTGGAACACGCCATGACCACCAAACCACAATTTGGCCTGCAGGTAGATCAGTAAAATAAACAGCAAACTGGCAAGAATCCTCATGCGCGCGATTCTACAGTGCGCGCGCCGTGGCACCAAGCTGTATTACACGATAGACAGGCCCAATGGCACACGCATTAAACTTCGTAATTTACCCAAAGGAATAAGCTCAAATCATTGAAGTGTAACGTTTTTTATTATAAGGTTTAGCCTCAAACAATCCGATTCAGATCGGCCTAACCGTAAAATCCGTGTCATCCGTGGATCAAATGCAGGCATCGCCCTTGCGTTTAATCTCGGTTTGTCGACCCAATTGACACACTCAGACCCGACTAGATGAAAGAGGGAGTGATACAAAAAATGAAAAAATTAAATCTCATAAGCAGTCTCGCTGCGATCGCGTGCATTGCAACCAGCGCGCCAGCGTTTGCTGCCGATGAAGCAGACGGGCCTTTCTTCGGCAAAGAGGCACCTGGTAAATGGATTGTTGGCGCCAAGTACGTCAATATTGACCCTAATGTGGCAGACACGAAAGATGCCGACGGCGTTGGTATCGTTCTGGGTTATGAATTTGCGACCAGTGTTGGTCAAGGCACGTCGAGCTTCGAAATCGAATACATCAATGCCGACGAAGGCGAAGTATCCGTGGTCAACAATGTTGCCCTAGTACCAGCAACCCCGGGCGCATTTGGCACTTATGAAGCCGACGTCATCAACGCGTACTTCACCTACCGTTCACCGGGCGCCTTGTTTTACAAACTCAAAGGCGGCCTGTCGTATGTGGACTTAAACATCGCACCGGTCAGCTTGCTAGATCGCGACTACGAAGATGTCTCAATCGCCGTCGGTGTTGGCATCGGTTATCGCATCAACGAATTAGGCATTATCGAAGTTGAATATACTCAGGACTCCGGTGACGCTGATGTCGGCACATTGGGTGTTAACGCATTACTAACATTCTAGTATTTGATTTGTCGCCAAGGTTATCGCGCTGAACTCTAACAAACCAACAGCCTTCGTGATCACTGGAGCTTATCCTACGCAACACGACGTTTCTCGATAACACAGCTAAAACTGTAAGCCCCGCCATGCATCTGCATCGCGGGGCTTTTTTTTAATCCAGCATGCGTCGGCGCTAGACGAAGACGCCCAACACCATGAATGGTTAGATGCGCGGCAAACGAATATCTTCGATAATATCGAGTGGATCTTCCAGACCAACCGCAATTCGAATCAATCCTTCTGTAATCCCCGCAGCGGCTTTATCTTCCTGTGACCAGCGCGCATGTGTCGTCGTGTACGGATGTGTAATGGTGGTGCGTGTATCACCTAGGTTTGCCGTAATCGATAGCAACTGAGTCTGATCGATAATACGCCACGCGGCTTCACGCCCGCCGGCGACCTCAAACGACACCACAGCACCACCTTTACGTTGCTGCTGCATCGCCAGTTCATGCTGAGGATGGCTCGCCAACCCGGGATAATAAACCTTCGACACCGATTCCTGGTTGACCAAGAATTCGGCTAATTGCATTGCATTATCGCAAGCCTGATTAACTCGTAGCGCCAAGGTTTCTAGTCCCTTAGCGAAGGTCCAAGCATTAAACGGGCTCAACGACGGACCAGCCGTGCGCATAAACCCGAGTACTGATTCACCGACAAATTCGTGATCGCCGACAATCGCCCCGCCAACGCAGCGCCCTTGTCCGTCGATAAACTTCGTCGCTGAATGCAACACCACGTCAGCACCCAAACTCAGGGGCTGTTGCAAAACCGGAGTACAGAAACAGTTGTCCACCACCACCTTGATATCGGGGTTGTAGCCATGCACTAAACTCGAGATCGCAGCGATGTCCGCGATCTCCATCAACGGATTAGTTGGTGTTTCAAA
>JAUHZM010000219.1 GCA_030426005.1 Gammaproteobacteria bacterium | reverse complement strand
TAAACTCCATGCCTTTTTTCTCGATCTCTGTGACGGCTTCATTTTGTTTATTGATTGGCCAGGTGCTTAGCAACGCATAGGTAACACCCATGTCTTTTTCCGCGACCTCCTCTGCGCCCATACGCAGCATTTGTGCGGGTAACGGCAATGCTTGTTCATCCTCCCAGTGCTCATCTGCCGTGATGACTTCTTCTTCGTTTTGCAGGCGGTTGACGACTTTTTTGGTGTATACCGCGCGATCGGATTCGATCACCGCGTAGATTGCGTCAGCCATTCGTTGCGGCGTAATTTCCGCCACCGCGGTTTGCGCACCAAGCACAGTTAACAGGGTCAAAGAGGTAATGCCGGGAATTAACGATTTTGCTTTCATAGGGTAGTCTCGATGAGTCATTGGTTGGAGTTGGTAGCACGAGCACGCTGCTTTTGCGCTTTTTTAGCAGCAATGCGTTCTCGTACCAGTTCAAAGCTTGGGTGCGTCGAATCAAACGCCCCAGAGAAATTTCGTCGGATCAGATTGCGATCAGACAAGGCCGCAATCGAGTACTCGAGTCCATGGCACTCGAGACACACCGGCCGAATCATTTTGCTGTTCGGCTCCAGAGTCAGGCTTTGATTGTGTTCCACTGACACCAATTTGCCCTTCTTAATCCGCGGCATATGGCAACTAGCACAACTGACTCCGGCGCCGGCATCAATTTCGCCTGAGAGCTCCCGACGCCAAAGTGCAGCGTGCGCGGATTTTTCGTAGTTCTGACTGTGCTCGTCGGCATGACACCCAAGGCACGCTTGAGTGGCAGCAAATTGTAAATCTGGCTTATGCGGGTCGTGACAACTACTGCATGTCAGCGTTTTGTGCGCCGCATCGTCATGCATTGGCAAACGGGCCTGATCAACCTGAAGCGGCGGCAAGTCCGATGCCAGGCGCATGCCATGCAACCCTTGTTTGAAACTTTCGACTTGCTTGGTATGACAATCAGAACAAGACTCGACACTGAGGTCGTGACCATTGCGCAAAATCGGGTTTGCCGAGTTTGTTTGCATCGAGTCCTCTGCGTGACAACTCAGGCAATTGGTACCGACTTGCGCATGCACGCTAGAGTGCCAGGCAGCGATCAATTCAGGCTGTATCCCGGGTATCGCTTCACCGTTGTGCGTGTCTGCAGTGAGCGGTTTGACGTCTGGGTTACGTTTTTGCCAAACAGCAAAGGCATTGGGTACACGCAAACGGGTTTTCGATAGCAACGCGGGTTTCTCAATATGTTTCGCTAGAAACGATTCGTACAAGGCCTTATTGTCATGAAAATTATGGCAACCCGCATTACCACAAGTATTGAACTCGAAACCTGCATGACTTGGCCGCTCTTCCGCAATCTCTTGATGACAGTAGTAGCAAAAGTCCGCCGGCAGGGTGACGCCGAACTGACCAGTGACCTCAGGTGAGTGTTCGATGTGACAAGTCACGCATTGAGTGGCATCTAGGCTCGCAAGTAGATCGGCATTACGCGGATCGGTAAACTTTTTCATTGGATGCGTATCACGGGCTTTTTCCAACCCATCGCTATGACAGCTTAAACAAGCTTGCTGCATTGAGTCGTCCGTATCAAACGGCTTAACGTGGCAAACGTCACACTGTGCTTCGATCTGGTGGTGGCCCTTGGTGCTGCTACCCGGCAGAAACAAGTCTTTGCCTCCGTAAAATAAGTTGTAGCCTAGGAATAGGCTCAGCAGCAGCGTAACAGCCGCACCGTATTGCAAAAATCCAACCCGTTGAAAAAGCCGCATGTAATCTCGTTATGGTTATTGTTGTTATCATTTGAAAATCGTCCCTTCACTCATGGGTTATGCGAAGTAGTACGAGGAAAAAATATGGAACATCAACAGCGCCGGTAACAGCCAGAGTAAGCTGTAGTGCACCCGAGACCACCAGGCACGGTACTGTGTGAGTTTGAGATCCGTCCAGTGGTGATTCCGCGACATAAAAATACCAACCAGCGAACCAGTTAACGTCGCTAATAAAAACACCACCATCAAGGCAAAACTCAGGTTCTGCCCTAGCCTGAAGCCGGTGTGCACAATCAGCGCCAACAAGGCAACGAAACCCAAAATGGTGTGTGCAAACCGCCAGTTATCGAGATTACCGACCGTGACCTTCTTCCAGCGTTTACGTAAGGAAAGCGCACCACTCAGCGCACACAACCCAAGCAAGATGTATCCAGTAGTCTGTTTATAGATGCTCCCATACCAAATTTGCTCAAACTGGAACGAAAACTGCACCGACCGCTCGAACGGAAGCTTCGGCGCCATAAAGGTCAGCCCAATAATCAGCACTGACAAAATTGAGACCATAAAGATCGCGCGATAATGACGCATAATCAGATTCGGCACTGGCTCCTTGATCATGCGTTTCAACAAAGGCTGGCAAGAACCGCAGGTAACACCGGCTTGCAACTGCTCTCCGAGCGCGGGAAGACTCCGATAGCCCTTTTCCATGCAGGCAGAAATTTCACCGCGCGTTACGTTTTTGCACAAACAAACGATATAGTCTTCCGGTTGATCGAGGATCGAAATTTGTTCCTCTCTCCATAGATATCCCCGTTTTTCAAATAAACGCATTGCGCCACGGCTGAGTCGTTTTCGTGCATTTATGTAGCTCGCAACTTGACCTGCTTCATCCCAATCGCCAATGATCGTTGCGCCGACCAAGCGACGCCCATCGAGCACCAGCTTGCGATAAACATTCTTGAGCGTATTACGATACACCAACACCGTGTTGGTCGGTTGCTCCAACGCGCCTAGAACCTGGCTAGAAAACCCTCGAAAGTGAAACTGTAGTTCGCCTTTTGCCCCTGAAAAGCGACGCGGCGAATGTAAGATATGATCGACACAAATTTCGGCTTGCTCATAACCCGGGCTCACCAGACCGTAGGTCATACCGGCATGTTCAGCGCACTCCCCGATGGCGTATACGTCAGGGCAATTAGTTCGCATGAAGTCGTCTACCACGATTCCGCGCCCTACGTTAATTCCTGCCGAACTGGCCAGCTCGACAAAGGGCGAAACACCGGTGCACATAATCACAATCTCAACCGCGACTTCGCGGCCGTCGGTCAAACGCACGCCGGTGACACGACCATTGCCGTGTATGCGCTCGACCATAACCTGGTCATGCACAATCACACCGTTGGAACGAATATAGTCTGTCAATACGCCTTTAGCCTGTGAATCCAGTCCCTTAGCAAACAGACTATTACGCACTTGCAGGTAGACCTGATTGGTCTGCGTTTTCATCGCGAGCGCAGTTTCAATCCCGAGCGGGCCAGAGCCAATGACGAAAACATTCTGATTGGCATCACGATGCTGCAATAAACGCTGCGCGTCTTCCAGTGAGCGAAAACTGTAGACGCCAGACTTATCATCACCAGCAATTGAAGGCGTGGCAACGGATGATCCTGTCGCAAGAATCAGTTGGTCATATTCATGCACATTACCATGCTCGTCTGTGACCGTTTTGGATTGCGTGTCGACCTGCCTGATATTACAGCCATCAAACGCATGTAGGCGCGCATCCGACTCTGGCAGGCGGTTTTCGAGTTCGTTTAAGCCGATTTCACCGGCCAGATAATACGACAGCCGAGCGCGGTTATAGGGTAGAACGCGCTCGCCGTTAAAAATTTTAACCTGTACCTGCTCGCTTTTTTCCAGCAATTGTGTAGCCGCTTTGACGCCTGCTGGACCAGCGCCAACAATAACAATTGTATCCAAGGTAGTAACGTTGAGTGGTGTAGGAGTTTGTGTGTCTCATCTGCTTGTGTAGGGTCGCAGAAAGAGGCACCTGAACCAGTACAGCGGTAAATCAGACCTGACCGCTAAGCTGCCCTATTGCACCTGAGTCATTGTGGTACAACAACGCTTTTAGCGACTGACAAAACACGCTGAGTGGATTACGTTATGGGAGCTGCCCTCCTGATTATTCTAGTTAAGTTCGAAGTGTGATCAGTCAATCGGCAGACCAGGAAGCACCGGCCTACCGAGTTTTAATCAGACCGGCGCGTACAGAGAGTATAGGTCGCGCTCTTCTAGCTGGACTCGTCGGACTAAGGCCTGACCAATCCCCTGATATTCTTTTTTGAATGAGTCTTTCGCGACTTTCGTGTACTCGGAACGCTCGTACTTTTTACAGAAGCTGATCACCGCGTTAGCGATGTCATTCATATCGCGTCGAAATTCGCGCACTACGCTCAAGGAGTGTGCGTCGGCTCGCATAGACTGCTCAAGGTATGCATAGAACTTAACGTTCTCCTTTAGCAGGTGGCTTTGAAATAGCGTTTTGAATTCCACCAGATTGGCGGATAAGGCTTCGAAGTCACTGGCCTCATACCCTTCTTTCCAGACTTTACCGAACAACTCAACAAGTTGTTCATGGTCATGCTCCAGATTATCAATTAGTGTGGCATCGTATTTTATGCCAGTCGTGCCGCGACTCGCGGGAGGTCTGCGTTTTGCTGCTTTAGCTTGTGCCTGAGCCTTGGCCGTAGTTGTCTTCTTCTCCGGTCGCCCTTTGAAGAATTTACCGACGAAATCAAACATTTCGTTACCCCATCATGTGTTGGAAGTCAGAGCATGTCGGTACTCTGTGTTTTTATAATTTGGCGCTTTCATGTTTGTCCAGGCAAAACAAACCGTCCAGAACCACCCTTTCTAACCGTCAGTCTCCAATCTGCGCTCCCAACACATATACTTCCGTAGACCGTTAGAGCGCCCAGCGTAATACAGAAAATAGACGAGTGCAAGCGACAGTCGAGTCGGGAAAAGCATCTTGAAACCAATTATTTTTAAAGGGTTATTCATGTGAAGCATGAACCCTATAATCCTGAGGCATTGCAAACAGATGTAAATTAGGACATCCTTGACCGTAGCTCAGTATAACTAACAAAGAATGAGCACCACGAAATAATCCTAATCCAGAGGAGGAACTATGAAAAAACCATTAAGTTGGGCATTCCGGCTGTCTGCCGTCTCTGCAGCGATGGCTGCGATGGTTGGCACACCGGCTGCAATCGCTCAGGAAGATTCCAGAGCGAGCGCAAAACTCTTGGAAGAGATTGTTGTTACCGCACGAAAACGTGAAGAATCCATTCTTGATGTGCCCATCGCAGTAACTGCACTCAATTCAGACCAATTGGACATTCTTAAAGTCCGAGATATTGAAAGTCTCAGCGTCGGCCTACCGAACGTGGCCTTTGATGATGTGGGAACGTCACGCGGTGTTGCGAACTTCTCTATTCGAGGTCTAGGTATCAACAGCTCAATCCCGAGTATCGACCCAACTGTGGGCACATTCGTTGATGGCGTTTATCTCGGCACCAACTCCGGTGTTGTCATGGACGTGTTCGATCTCGACAGTATTGAGGTTCTACGAGGACCGCAAGGCACGCTATTCGGACGTAACGTTACCGGTGGTGCTGTACTCCTAAACTCAG
>JAUHZM010000218.1 GCA_030426005.1 Gammaproteobacteria bacterium | reverse complement strand
AATAAACATATCTTCGTTGCGCGCAATCACGCAGCCCGCGATCACCGACCCAGAACCGGTTAGATCTTTGGTGTAACTGTGGATCACAAAATCGGGACGCTCAGCAGCATCTTCGCGCTGTAGCGGCTGCGCTAAAAACGGCGTGCCGACAGTGGCATCCAGAATAACGCGAATGCCGGCGTCGTGCGCCAGCTTGCAAAGTTGCGGCACATCCAACACATAACCGTGCGGATTACAGGGCGACTCAATATACAGATAGATTTGCTTGCCAGCTGCGAGGCGGTCTGCGTAGGTGGTGCGAACTTCGGCTAGGGCATCAACGAAACCTTGGGGTTCTTCACCCGAGAACTGCTTGACGGCGACATTCAGGTTTGAGGGCTTGGCGAACCAGTCATGAATCAATTGATGCGCGCCACCATAGATGTTCTGGCTAGCAATCAAAATGTCCTCGTGGCCTAGCACGTGCGATAACGTCGCGTCGATTGCCGCCATACCACTGTTAAAGTTCCAGGCCAGGTACTCGTTGGCGTACGGTCCGGCTTCGAGGTCTACAATATGGTTGGCCAATGAAATCGAGGTAGGATTCAGCAGACGGGAATAGATATCAAGCATCATTTCCTTGCCTTCAAACGCGTCCCCGATCCACTCCGCACAGGCATAGATATAGGTTGCGGTCCGTGTGATTACGGGCGTGGCAGAAAAAATCGCATTAACGTTGTCAAACACGGGATACGCTGACTTAGCGCTCAGGGTCGACTGGCTAAATTGCAGCTGCTGATAGTTAGCCCGAAACGGGTTTTGCAAGGTATCCAGCACCTTGGCCAACTGAAATGACAGGAACTTCTTAGCATTAAACAAGGCGGTTTTCTCAGTCGCATCCAGCGATTGCATGCTTTGCATGGTCGCTTCCCACATACGTTCAATATTGCCCTGGCACTGGTATGCCTGTTCGACGGCATCTAGCAATGAACGCCCGAGCTCCCCGTCGACTTCAATATTAAAGTGCGCCAGTTGCTCTGCGGCAAGCTGCTTGATGTTCGTGGCGTCAGTGGTGTTGCGTCGAGGCGACAGCTTTTTAGCTGAATTGAATAATTGGTGTTGGTGGTCGGTCATTTTCTTTTAGTTATTCGTGGATAATGCATCAATCATATACATAATTTGATATAAACAATCATCACCGAATAATATTCTATAAAACCCCAAATGAGCGATATAGACCAAATAGACTTCGAAATAATCGCAGCGTTGAGAAATAATGCTCGGATAACCAATAAAGACCTCGCACAAAAAGTGAATTTGGCGCCATCGAGCTGCCTGGAACGCGTGCGGTATCTGCGCGCTCGCGGTTATATTCGTGATGCGCATATGGAAGTGAATCTGTCGGCATTGGGATTAGGCTTGCAAGCCATGGTGGCAATCCGCTTAGCCCAGCATTCGCGCGTCGGCCTTGAGGCGTTCCAAAGTTATGTTCTGAGTTTCAGCGAAGTTTTACAGGTCTACCACTTGAGTGGTGCGAATGACTTCATGGTCCACATCGCGGTTAAAGACGCTGAGACCCTGCGTGACTTCGTACTCGACTCGTTTGCGGAACGCCCCGAAGTGGCACACATAGAGACCGCCATCATCTATCAGGAAGTCAAGAACTGGCAACTGGCGCCCAGCAATACCTAAACACTCAAGCTAGGACGCACTTTTATCTCATGCGGATTTTGTGACATCATCGCTGTTACTAAAACGTCGCTTATGGATTTGCTTATGTTTCGATCAGCCTTGCTACTCTGCATCGCCTTTTGCCTGACGGCGTGTGGCAACAACACACCTGGAGTACAGCTACAGGTTCAATCATCTGCGGATACACCCATCTTGATTCGCGATGCATCGGTATTCTATCCCAGTCGATTGGAGCTGGTTCCCGCTCAGGATGTGTTAGTCAAAGGCGGCAAAATTCATCAAATCGGCGCAACGGGTAGCCTGACCGCTCCTGCCGATGTCAGCGTCATCGACGCGCAGGGGCAGACCTTGCTGCCGGGTCTAATCGATATGCATGCGCATATCAATATCCCGACCGGGCCACCTTGGGAGTTTGCGTTCCCGGACCCAGAAGCCAATCTTCGTGCTTATTTATATGCTGGTGTGACCACGGTATTTGATCCTGGTGATTCTTCCGACGACGCCTACCAACGACGCGCTGCAACCGCCGATGGTAGTCTGCTCGGACCCCGTATCTACACCGCTGGCCGCATCGTCACCCATCCCCATGGTCATCCGCGCACTCGAATCCAAGAATTAGCGCCATGGTGGATTCGTTGGTATCTCGAGCCTCGTATTGGGTCACCCGTAGCTAATGAAACCGAAGCGCAGGCGGTGGTGAACGAACGCGCGGATGCAGGTGCGGATGCGATCAAAATCGTGATCGACCAAATTCCGTTGGATGCCGCCTCGCTTAATACTGAATTGTCCTCAGCGATTGTCAATCAAGCAACTCGACGTGGTTTGCGTACCGTGGCACACATCGGTACTACTGCCGATGCCCTCGCTGCTGCCGACGCCGGTGTGGCAATGTGGATACACGGTGTGTACAAAGAACGCATACCGGACGAGCTCATCAGTAAATTAGTGGCGTATAACATTCCGATGATTCCGACCAGCGAAGTGTTTGATCGCTACGGACGTACCACGCTCGGCCCCATAAAACCGACCAAACTGGAACGTGAAACCGTGCCAAACTCGGTGCTGACATCGTTTTATCCATTACCGGATGATTTCGATCCCGGCCCATTTCGCAGCTGGGGCGAATTGATGGCAACAACCATCGACGTCAGACGCGACAACGTAGCGCGTTTGCATGAAGCGGGCATGCTCATCTTCGCCGGGAGCGACGCGCAATCGGGCGTGTTTCCTGGCGCCAGCTTACATAGAGAGCTGAACACGCTGGTTGGTGCAGGTATGTCGCCGGCCGAAGTGATTCGCGCTGCCACGTCGGACCCAGCTAAGTATCTCACCCAAAACCAATCGCCGGAATTCGGCGTCATGCGTATTGGAGCACAAGCAGACCTACTGCTAGTCGACGGTGACCCAACGCTAGACATTCGCCAACTGGCCGAGATTCGTGAAGTGATCTCGGGTGGACGGCGCATCAAGCGTCAAGCTCTAACAAACCCGACACCTTAGTGTTCGGCTGTTTTGGCGAGTTGCTTTTTGAATAGATCCATAAGCGCTTCGACGTTATGCAGGTTTGGGTAGTTGGGACGAACCACAAATGCGATACGTCGATGCGGCCCGGGTTCAGCCAAACGTTTGGCCACCAGATCCGGATTGGTTGCCACCAGCTGCTCCAGAGCCATTTCGGGAATCAAGGTTGTACCTACCTTGCCTATCACCAATTGAATCAATGTGCTTAAGCTGGTGGCGCTTAGGCTTTGCGCTTTATCACTGCCGATGCGACACGCGCTGAGCGCTTGGTCTTTCAAACAATGACCGTCTTTGAGCAACATTAAACGCTTACTCTCCAGTTCTTTAGCCGTGACGACGTCACTTTTGTGACTGATCATCTCTTTATGACTGATCCAGAAGAGGTCTTCTTTCCAGAATTCAAATGTCAGTAAGCCATCTATTTTGTACGGCAGCGCCAGAATCGCCGCATCAAGCTCACCATCACGCAACATGTCGATCAACTGAGCGGACTGTTCCTCCACCACATTGAATTGAAAATCCGGGTATTGTGCGCTTAACTCCGGTAAAACCTTAGGGAGGATATAAGGGCAAATCGTGGGAATAATCCCCACCGTCATCGGATGACTCAGCACCGCACCGCGCGACTGGGTCAAGGACATGAGGTCATCAACTTGTAATTGAATCGCTTTAGCCTTAGATAGAAACTGTTCACCAATCGGTGTTACCAAAACTTTCTTATTGTCGCGCTCGAAAATTACAAAACCCAACACGCGCTCCATTTCTGACAAGGCCGTACTCAAGGCGGATTGTGAGACTGCACACTCCTCCGCGGCATTGCGAAAGTGCAAATGCTTCTGGATCGCTAGGGCATATTTGATTTGCTTCAATGAGACCATATTAAAGGTACCTGTTGCTGAACGTGTTTATCTGACTGTGATGCCAATATGTGACACTGACATCCAGTTTACGTCTTGTTTAAGGACTTCAGTAATCTATAATATTGAACATGATGATCAAATCAATCAATTTTGTAAATTGATCATCTTCTCGTATTATTCAGTCATCCACTCGGTTTCGAGGCCACGCAACAGACTAGCGGTTGAACAAATACAGCCGCATATGTCGAATGCACTGAGCCCCATTCGATCCGTAAAATTAAATTTAATTGTTAACTTAAAACTGCAGTATTTGGAGAAATCAAAATGGCGTTAATCAATACCAAAATCAAACCGTTTACTACTCAAGCGTTTAAAAACGGTGAGTTTGTCGAAGTAACCGAGAAAGACGTGGAAGGAAAATGGGCCGTATTCTTCTTCTACCCTGCCGACTTCACATTCGTTTGCCCAACTGAATTGGGTGATGTGCAAGACAAATACGCTGAGCTGAAAAGCCGTGACGTTGAAGTTTACTCAGTCTCTACTGACACACACTTCGTACACAAAGCATGGCACGACGCGTCTGACACTATCGGCAAAATTGAATACACCATGTTGGGCGACCCTAACGGCGTTATTACCAACAACTTTGAAGTAATGCGTCCTGGCGTTGGTCTGGCTGACCGTGCAACGTTCATCGTTGACCCAGACGGCATCATCCAAGCAATGGAAATCACTGCAGAAGGCATTGGCCGTGACGCAGACGACCTGTTGCGTAAAGTTAAAGCGGCTCAGTATGTCCGCAACAACCCAGGCGAAGTATGTCCTGCTAAATGGAAAGAAGGCGAAGCCACTCTGGCTCCTTCATTAGATTTAGTAGGCAAAATCTAAACGGCAACAGCCGAAATTGCTGGCCGGGCGTACCGCCCGGCCAGACATGACCGAATTACGAGGAATTGACCATGTTAAACGACGATATTTTAAATGCTCTGAAAACCTACACCGCGAACATGCAAAACAAAGTCACGTTCGTGCTGCAAACTGGTGAGCACTCGAAACGTGCTGAACTGGTTGATTTTCTGAGCCAGATTGCCAATGTGTCCGATAATCTGGCGCTGGAAGAACGCGATGCTGGACTACGCAGCCCTATCACCTTTGCGCTCGAGACCGATACGGATACCGGCGTACAGTTCTCAGGTATTCCGAGCGGCCACGAGTTCAACTCGTTGATCCTGGCCATCTTGTGGGCTTCAGGCACCGCGATGAAATTAGACGCCAATCTGCAATCCATGATTGGGCGTTTGGACCAAAAAGTGCATTTTGAGGTATTTATTAGTCTCAGTTGTCACAACTGCCCAGATGTTGTGCAGGCACTCAACCAGTTTGCCCTGCTGAACCCGAACATCACGACAGAAATGATCGACGGCGGCTTATTCC
>JAUHZM010000217.1 GCA_030426005.1 Gammaproteobacteria bacterium | reverse complement strand
TTGAAAAAATGATAGGCCACAGATGCCATGCGACCTTTGTGTTCTTCGCCTTTGCCGTAGACATTAAAATAACGCAAGCCAACCACTTGCGACTGCGACAGACCCCGGTTCTTACGCACGTAACGATCAAACAAAAGCTTGGAGTAAGCATAGGCATTCAGCGCTTGCTCATGCTCTGGTGCTTCCTTGAATGTCTCACCGCCGCCGTAAACAGATGCCGAAGAAGCATAGATAAACGGAATGCTGTGCTCGCCGCAATAACGAAATAGCGACTTGGAGTACTCGTAGTTCGTCTCCATGATGTAACGCCCATCCGACTCCATGGTGTCAGAGCAAGCACCCTGATGATAAATCGCGGTTGGACCTCCGAATTCAAGCCCTTGCTGGATGCGTTTCAAGAACTCATCTTTATCCATGTAGTCTTCAATCTGACAACTTTCGATATTTCGAACTTTGTTGCCATCACTCAGGTCGTCGACGACCAAAATATTGTCGAGACCACGTTGATTTAGGCCTTTGACCAAGTTTGAACCGATAAACCCGGCACCACCTGTTACGATAATCATTTGGATTTTCCTATTTTGTGTGTGATCAGAGCTTTTCGATCACTTCATCAATGGTTGCGACAGCCGTACCCAACTTGCCGACGACAATGCCAGCCACGGTATTGGCCAGCTTAAGTTTTTGTTCGTTAGTAAATTCCGAGACTGCGACTAGTGCCATCAAGGATATCACGGTGTCGCCCGCACCACTGACGTCATACACTTCCAACGCAGTCGCAGGCGAGTTGACTTGCTCGCCAGATCGCGTAAACAGACTCATTCCCTGCTCACTGCGCGTTACCAACAGATAATCTAAATCCAACTCGCTTCGCAACGCCTGTGCTTTGCGACTGAAATCTTCCTCGGAAGTGACATGGCCAGCCACGGCCTCAAATTCCTTCATGTTGGGTGTGATAAGTGTGGCGCCTTTATAGCGCGAATAATCACTGCCCTTTGGATCAATGATGACCGGCTTACCCGCACGGCGTGCTAAATCAATCATCGTTGCAACGTGTGTTAGCCCGCCTTTTCCGTAATCAGACAAGATAACAACATCAGCGTCATCCACGGCAAGTCGGTAATCCGACAAACACTGTGCCAACACTTCTTCACTTGGCTTTTGTTCAAAGTCTGCCCGTAACAGTTGTTGGTTCTGAGCGATCATTCGTAGTTTCACGATCGTCTTGAACCCGGCATCAATGGTGAGCTTGGTTTGTGCACCATACTCATCCAATATTTGTTTGATCTCACGGCCCGCCTGATCGTCACCAACCACTGACAACAGGGTGCTTTTGGCTCCGAGCGCGAGCAGGTTGTGCGCCACATTCGCTGCACCGCCGGCCCTGATCTCTTCGTCCTGCACAGCCAGGACCGGTACAGGGGCTTCTGGGGAGATTCGATCCACTTTGCCGAACCAGTAGCGATCTAGCATCACATCGCCAACCACCAGAGTTTTGACCTGTGAAAACTGATCAGATCGCAGCTGCAATTTATTCTGTGTTGCCGTCATGAGTTATTAATTAATTTGAACGCCCGATGCCATAGTACTTAAAACCAGCTTGCACCAACATGGCCGGATCGTAAATATTTCGACCATCAAAAATGACGGGGCTTTGAAGTTGCGACTTCAAGCGTTTGAAATCAGGACTTCGGAACGCTTTCCATTCTGTCACGACGATCAAGCCATCGGCGTCGGCGGTCGCGGAATAGATATCCGGTGCAAAAGTGACTGCATCCTGCCCAGCGTAAATATGTGCTGCTTCTTCAGTAGCGACCGGGTCATAGGCTTTGATTTTCGCCCCACGAGCGATTAAACCATCAATAATGACGCGACTCGGTGCTTCGCGCATATCATCCGTATTAGGCTTGAATGCCAATCCCCACACGGCAAATGTTTTGCCGTTCACATCACCGCCAAAATGGCGGTCTATTTTGTCCAGCAGAACGGACTTCTGATCTTGATTAACCGCTTCAACTGCGTCCAGAATCCGCGCATTATAGCCATGCTGACGCGCTGTCCGGTGCAGTGCCTGCACATCTTTGGGGAAGCAAGAACCGCCATAGCCGCAGCCAGGATAGATAAAGTGATAGCCGATGCGTGGATCGGAGCCGATCCCTTGTCGGACTAATTCAATATCCGCATCTAAACGTTCGGCGAGGTTGGACAGTTCGTTCATAAACGAAATCTTCGTCGCAAGCATTGCATTAGCCGCATACTTGGTCAGCTCCGCAGATGCAATATCCATCACGATCAAGCGCTCGTGATTACGATTAAACGGCGCGTACAAGCTTCGCAACAGCTCAACTGCGCGCTCATCATCCGCGCCAATGACAACGCGATCCGGTTTCATAAAGTCATCAATGGCGGCGCCCTCTTTCAGAAACTCTGGATTAGAGGCAACACTAAACTCAACATCCACGCCACGTGCGTCAAGCTCAGCTTGCACAGCCTTGCGAACCTTATCTGCCGTACCAACCGGCACCGTCGACTTGGTGACAATCACACGATAGTCCGTCAAGGTCTGTCCGATCGCTTTTGCCACCGCCAGCACATGTGATAAATCTGCTGACCCATCTTCATCCGGTGGCGTACCGACCGCAATAAAGATAATATCAGCATAATCGACAGCACGATTAATATCGCTAGTAAACTGTAGGCGCTGCTGTGCGATATTACTGCTCACCAGTTCTTCTAGACCAGGCTCATAAATCGGAATCTTGCCGTCAAGCAGCATATCGATCTTACTTTGGTTGTTATCCACACATAAAACCTGGTTGCCTACATCCGCAAAACAGGTTCCTGTTACCAGCCCAACATAGCCGGTTCCTACAATTGATATATTCATTCGAACTTAATACTAAATAATTCTGGTAAGACCAGTAAATTTGAGAAATTGACGACCCTGAAATTCAGTATCGCAATGATAGACTATTCGTGCTTTTGAGTCACAAATAATGGATGCAGAACACCACCAACTGCCCCATCCACAAAGGATTTAAGGCGCATAAGTAATGCCACCGACAAGCCCAATTCAGCGCCATAGCCCATCAACATAAACACATTAGTATAGGCAAATTCCATTAAACCAATATTACCGAAAGAAATTGGCAGATTCATAATCAACATAATGATTGGTGCGGCCAGCAACATATGCCAAAACTCCACCTCTGAAGAAAACACCTGTGCAGTCACGTAGACATTCACCACCGCGATAAAATAAAAAAGTACCGAATTGAGTAGCGCTAAAATCAGCACACGAGGTTGAGAACGATAGGCCCCAACCGCCAGAAAGAGTTTATCGACTTTTTGGAACAGGCTTTTTAGGAGCGAAGATTTATTCGCAAGCTTATTCTCAACCCATTTATACAGGCGCGGATCGAAAACCAGCCAACCGAGTAGCAACAAGGCTAGAGTAAACAAGACAAGACTGATGATCACGAAGTCCACGTAAAAGCGCGACAATTGCGCGAGCACCGCCAGACCTGCACACACCAATAACACAACGACACCGGTATACCGCTCGACAAAAACCGATGCTAGGGAATCAGCCTGGCGACCAGAAAACTTGCCTAATTCGTAGGAACGGACCACGTCGCCACCGACACTGGTCGGCAGAAACATATTATAAAATTGACCAACAACGTAGTAGGCAAAAATTCGCCAGTAACCTGCTGTTATGCCTTGCGACTGAGTAATAACATACCACTTAAATGCACTGACCATATTCACCGCAATGCCGACCAACACCGATAATACTAGCAACGGCAGACTGGCTTGTTTGATAAGTGCTAAAAACGCTTGCTGCCCGTCGACCGAGAACAAACCAGCCTGATACATGACCAGACCGAGGAGCGACAGTGTTGCAGTAAACTGTAATAATTTTATGAGAATCTTATTCAAAGGAAGTGTTGCCGAACTGCGCAGTGTTTTTTTTGGAATTAATCGTGGTTTTTGCGCATTGTAACTGGGATTCGAAGTTCAAAGTAAGTATTATGCCGCTCTTTAAAAAACACAGGTTACAACGATTCAAATGACTACTGCATCTGCAAGACATATTTTGGTTTCTACTGAGAAGGCATGCCTGGATCTGAAGGCGAAGATCAACTCAGGGGAAAAAACTTTTGAAGCGGCTGCCGCTGAATTTTCACAATGTCCCTCCGGCAAACAAGGTGGCGACTTAGGTAGCTTTGGCCCTGGTATGATGGTGCCGGAATTCGACCGGGTTGTATTCAACGAAGACGTCGGTGTTGTGCATGGTCCAGTACAAACTCAATTTGGTTACCATCTGGTCGAGATCACCAGCCGTGATGCGTAATTAGCGCTCCGTAATCGAACTTAAAAGGCGCAGTTTCTGCGCCTTTTTTGTGTCTGGTCCCGGGCTCGCCTAAACCCAAGTATCTGCCAAGAGACTACGTCAACAACCAAAAGCGCAAGCAGAAAAACACTGCTGAGCTAAGCAACACTACAAACAACGCGGGCACGCGAACAACGGTCAATAAACCAGCCAGAGAGGCAGCAATAATATAATCCCAGCCTGCTACGCCAACGCGCATGGATTCATAGTCGAGTTGAAAAATTATTGGCACCCAGATTGCGGTCAGTACCGCAAAACTCGAATAACGTAAAAAGCGTTGCGCTCGAATACCCAGAGTAATTGTTAATCGGCCACTAAAAAATAAATAGCGATTGAAAAAGGTGATCGCGGTCAAGCCGCAGACAATTAGCCAGGTCATGCTTCGTCCACCTCATCATCGAGCAGATAACCGACCACCATGCCGGCAAGCGCAGCGATAATCAAATAGCTATCAGGCAGCATTGGCTTCAATACCACGGCCAGCACACCGCTGATCAGCATGGTCATGGCAACGGGCATTTTACGCAACTGGTCGAAAGTCATCGCAATAAAGGTCGCGGCGATTGCAAAATCGAGCCCCAATGACTCCAGGTGACCAAAAGACTCACCGGCAATAATGCCAAGCAAGGTTGCCAGATTCCAAACGAGGTAAAAGCTAAAACCGGAAGCCAGTGCAAACAGAGGCGAAAATACACCAGTCTTCGCGGTGTGCGCTTCGGACACCGCGAACATCTCATCCGTCAGCACAAACGCGATCGCGACACGCCAATGGAGTGACAACCCTTGGACGTGCCGGCGGAAGGTAATTGAATACAGTAGATGCCGCGCACTGATTACAAAACCAGACGCATAAATCGATAATAGAGAACTGCCACCACTAAAAAGAGTCATGGCAGACAACTGCGCCGCACCAGCAAATACGAAGAGTGACATGCATTGCGCCGCTAACGGTGAAAAGCCCGCTTGAATCGCCAACGCGCCCGTTAAAATTCCCCATGGAATCACCGCCACCGACAGTGGCAATGTATCAAGAATAGCGCGCCAAATTACCTTGCGCGCGGAGTCATCAGAACGCAACGGTTTCGGGCGCCAA
>JAUHZM010000216.1 GCA_030426005.1 Gammaproteobacteria bacterium | reverse complement strand
GTTGGCGTATTCGGACGCATTCCACCGTCATCATCGTTCTGCGCTTTCAGTAGCGTTTCAGAGAACTCTTGGTAGAAGCTATCTAACAACTCGCGCCACTCCAATCGACCCTTGGCGACATCATCAAGACGATCTTCCATATTGGCGGTGAAGTCGTAGTCCATTAAATCGGTAAAACTTTCAACCAAGCGCTCGGTGACGATGTCACCCATTTTCTGCGCATAAAAACGTCGCTTTTCAACTTGCACATAGCCACGATCCTGAATTGTCGAAATGATCGCCGCATAAGTAGAGGGGCGACCAATACCGCGCTTCTCAAGCTCCTTCACCAAACTGGCTTCGGTGTAACGTGCCGGCGGCTTGGTAAAATGCTGAGTTGGCAAGAGCTCTTGTAAGGACAACACTTCACCAGCCTTCATGACGGGTAAGACCGCGTCATCGTCGCCTTTACTCATCGGCGGCTGAACTTTTTGATAACCGTCGAACACCACCACACGGCCTCGGGTTCGAAGCTCATACTCGCCAGCAGCAACGATAACCGAGGTGCTCAAAAACTTGGCAGGCGGCATTTGGCAGGCCACGAACTGACGCCAAATTAAGGTATACAAGCGCTCAGCATCACGATCCACATTGCTGAGCTGGTTCGGCATAATCGACACATCAGAAGGTCGAATTGCCTCGTGCGCATCTTGAGCACCCTCTTTACTCGAGTAAGAACGCGGCGTCTCTGGCAAGTACTTCTTGCCGTACTTATCCAGAATATAGTCCCGACATTGCGCAACAGCGTCCGCACTCAAATTAGTAGAATCGGTTCGCATATATGTGATGTAACCGGCTTCGTACAAACGCTGCGCCAACATCATGGTTTTCTTTACGCCAAAACCCAAACGGGTGCTGGCCGCCTGTTGCAGTGTTGATGTGATGTACGGCGCGGTTGGCTTGGTCGAAGTCGGGCGCTCTTTAATCTCGGCAACTTTATACTCTAAGCCCTTTAGTTCGCTCAGAGCGGCGTCGGTTTGCGCCTGATTTAACGGCTTAAAGTTCTCACCACGATGCTTGCGTACCTCGAAGTTGACACGATCACCCGCGTTACACTTTAGATCAGCAAACACTTCCCAATACTCTTCGGGAATAAAGGCGCGAATTTCACGCTCTCGCTCGACCACTAGACGTAAGGCCACGGATTGCACACGTCCAGCTGATAGCCCGCGTGCAATCTTGGCCCACAATAACGGCGACACCATGTAGCCAACCACACGGTCCAAAAACCGCCGAGCTTGCTGCGCGTTGACTCGAGCCATGTCGACTGGCCCCGGATTCTCAAAAGCGGATTTGATTGCAGACTTAGTGATTTCATTAAACACCACGCGGCGATACCGAGATGGATCACCACCGATGGCTTCCTGAAGATGCCATGCGATAGCCTCTCCTTCTCGGTCCATATCCGTCGCGAGATAAATGGTATCGGCGTCCTTGGCGAGCTTTACCAACTCGTCGACGACCTTTTCCTTGCCAGGCAAGATCTCGTAACGCGCTTCCCAATCCCGATCGGGGTTAACCCCCATCCGATTGATTAACTGTTCGCGACTCTTCTTTTGACGATGCTTGGCTTTTTGTTCTGGCGACATTTTGCGTGTGATTGCCGCTTGCCGCGCACGTTCTTTTGCATCAACGGGCTTTTTATCGCCACCACTGGTCGGCAAGTCACGGATATGGCCCACACTGGACTTTACAATGTAATCGCTACCGAGATATTTGTTGATCGTCTTCGCCTTCGCTGGCGATTCCACGATAACTAAGGATTTACCCATTCTATTTATTTACTTGTAATTAGAAAGATATCACCTGTTCGGAGGCCGCGTGACAAGCGCGAGCTTTACGGTCACTGGCACATCCCAGGCTTATTATTCGGTTTTCTCGTGGAAAGGAGTATCCACCTTATCGTATCAATGAGCAAGTTTCGCCCAATGACGCTATTTACACACACATGGTTTGGCGTCGACACGCGGCTAATGAATCACCGGCGCCAGATCTTCCGTTACAACCACTTCGGCCCATTCAGCAATTTCCGAGAAGCCTGGTTGATTGCTGAGTACCATTAAAATCACCCACTTAATATGATCGATGTTGACATCACTTGAGTCGAGAGCCATGACACGATCAACCACCATTTCCCGCAGAAAATGATCCAGAACGCCCGCACCGACCAACCTGGTAAGTAATGACATTCCTTCAATTTGCAAGCGTTCAAACTCCTTAGCAGTATAGAAACGCAGTGACTCCGGTGCCTGCACCTGACTCAACTGTGGATCTGGCTCGCTGATGTCTAGGAGCCCCTCCAGCCACACAAAGGCCTTTTCAATCTCTTCGCCTTCAAAGCCAGCACCTGCAAGCTCATCCGCCAGTTCATCCTGGCTGGGGTCAAACGCCAGTCCGTCCGCAATGTAGTTCTCGAAGAGATAAATTAAAACTTCCAACATATCTTCTTTCATCGTCACCTCACCACGTTGAACCAAAAGTTTATGCGCTTCTATTGTCAGCCTGAACTTACAGCTGCTGCGAGATATTGATATAGCCGCCGCAATTGCCCGGCGCGATCGCGCCAGCCAGCTCTAACGTCATTAGCATGGATGAAACTTCGCCCGGCGTCAATCCAGTGGCCAAAATTAGCGCATCAACATGCGTTTCTTCCGGCGCAATATGCTGCAATAACGCAGCGCACTCCGGCGATAAATCTCGCATGATATTCGATGATTGAGCATTCGGCAGAGGTGCGTCTGCCCCCCATCCCACCGCATGCAACACATCTTCGACAGACTGCACCAGGGCTGCGCCTTGCTGAATCAAAGCGTGTGAGCCATGATACTGGGGATTCAAAATTGATCCTGGTACTACCAATACTTCTCGACCTTGCTCAGCGGCCAAACGCGCGGTGATCAAGGTACCGCTGCGCGCCGCCGCTTCCACCACAATCACACCCTTAGATAGCCCACTAATAATCCGGTTGCGCTCTGGAAAACTATATCGGGTAGCATGTTGGTCTATCCCGTATTCACTCAACACCAGCCCTTTGGCTGCGATCCTCGCAAATAGGCCTGCGTGCCGAGCCGGTGATGGCTTAGCTAACCCACTGCCTAACACCGCGATCGTTGAGCCATTCACCTCAAGGGCAGCTTCGTGCGCCAAACCATCCACACCCAAGGCCATGCCGCTGATTACAACTTTGTGCTGCTGCGCCAAATCGCCTGCGAACTTACGCGCTATTTGTTGACCAAGCGGGGTCGGGCGGCGGGAACCGACCATGGCGATTCCTGGCTGCGCGAGCAACTCAACATTACCTTTCGCGTACAGCGCCAATGGCGGGTCTGGAATGTGTTGCAAGTTTTCTGGGTAGCGCGGATCAAAGAGCGGAATCAGGTGGTGCGTCTGCTGCTTTAGCCAATGCATATCCCGCGCGACCAATCCATCTACCGAGCGTCGAGGTCGTGTCTTGATACCGGGGAGCACCGCCCGTAACTGACTGAGATCGAGCCGCAACACAACGGCTGGGCAACCAAAATGATTTAGCAGGATATATTTTTGTTGTCGCGTCCAACGCGTATCATGAATTAGCTCGAGCCAGATTGTGATATCACCAACACCTGGCATGACAAGCGCTTCTCGCATTTCGACCATCCGTGGCCTCCTGTAGTTAAAGTCGAATATCTAATACGGTGGATACCTTTTCCCTAGGCATCCCTATTGCCTCACCCTGAAGCAGGTCAGGCCCACGGTTACCGTGAGCCTGACCATAATTATAACACTAACCCTTATTCTGCGTTAGGGTGTACCAACACATCACCGGGCCGAACTTGTCGGCTCGTGTCAGTGATCAGCATATAACTCACTTTCTGAAAAGTACGAAACACCATACCGATACCGACATTTTCCTCAGGAATCTTGTAGCGTTCACCTGTCACTGGATCTTTTTTGGATACTGACTGACTGCGGATTCGGAACACATCACCAACTTCCACACCCTCACGCTGGCCCATGTTCACGGCTACTACAGAGAGTGGACCTAACTCAGTTTCAGAGTTGGGTGTCTCTAGAATGATGCCGCGCAAGGCTTCGTTTTCTGGGGCCTTTGGAAAGTAAAAAGGTAAGGCGCTTTTTGTATAAATTGGTCTCAGTCGATCACGCAATGTGACATCCTTAAATGCCTTAGTCAGCGTCAACCGTGAAGGATCACCAGCCTTGAGCATGTTGGCATCACCCAGGTGCACCGCCTCGTAGCCTAGGCTTTCACCTGAAATTGGATCAATGAAGTGGCGACCCGCGCGGAAAACACGGTAGGCATCTGCTTCCGTATCGAGAATATTACGCGCATAGAACTGATCGTATTTTCCCATCAATAAACGATTATCGAAACCGTCCACGATGTAGCCTGCGTTTTTCAATTCATTGTCATCGGTCACCAGCGGAGAGTTTAGATACGCCTCAATCGCCGCCGGATCAATTACTGGAATAGCGTCATAGCGCGTCGCGTGTGGTTTAGGTGATAACTTCACTGTCTCACGACGTAAGGACTTTAGAACTGGTCGTCCATCGACAAACGTCATCACGAGCACGTCACCCGGATAAATTAAGTCAGGGTTTTCAACCTGCGGGTTACCTTCCCATACTTCCGGCCACCGCCATGGGTCCCGTAAAAACGTCGAGGAAATATCCCACAGCGTATCGCCTTTCACGACGGTGTAGCGTTCTGGGTAAGAATCCGCCAGTACCGGGTTATCTTGAGCCACACTATTCACCGAGCTCAAACCGAGTGTCAGGCCCAGCACGATTCCGGCAGCCAGTTTACGAGTGGCAAACTGGAGTTTGGCGCGCAAAGCACGAACTGCGTACAAACTTAGATTTAATTTTTTTGTTGTCATTCTATTTTGACCAGCTGGTTAGGCGATTGGTTTTCATGGCATGTCGATACCGAATAACGCATAATATACACATTCAGACAACATGCGCGAAAAGCAAATAATACTGCTTATTTAGTATGTTACGCAAACAATGTAGAATACAGTTTACGTTATTTTAACGGCAAACTGTACGCAAAATTGAAGTAAATCGACAGAAATAGTGCCCACACATGGCAATTTTAGAAATATTAGTCTACCCCGATGAGCGCTTGCGCACCGTTGCCAAACCAGTGAAATCCGTGGACGATCGGATCCGCCAGCTGGTCAAAGATATGTTGGAAACAATGTATGACGCTAATGGCATCGGGCTGGCAGCGACTCAGGTGAACGTTCACGAGCAAGTAATTGTGATGGACCTGTCAGAAGAGCGTGATTCGCCACTGGTGCTGATTAACCCCAGTATCGTTGAGCGCAACGGTGAGCAAGTCTATGACGAAGGCTGCCTATCGATTCCTGAGTACTATGCACCAGTCAAACGCGCCGAACACATCAAAATAACCGCCATGGATGAGCAAGGTGAGATTTTTGAACTCGA
>JAUHZM010000215.1 GCA_030426005.1 Gammaproteobacteria bacterium | reverse complement strand
ACCGGAATCGGGTAACCGAAAACGAAACGGTGGCTGCTCTGTGGAGGGCGCATCATCCAACAGCAATAAGGACACTACTGGTGTAAGCGCCGACTGTTGAGCATGCGCCAAAAGCGGCAGACAAAGTGAGAGAAATACAGCGCCGGTGAGAGGCCGGGAAGCGACAAATTGAGGCGCATGACATCGTGCTAGACGACGCCTAAATTTTTTAGGTTCGGGCATGGAAAATCCTTCAGTAGTGGTTGAAGCGAGTTATAGCAACCACCCTGGCTCATGACTGAGCCACCTACCCGAGCCGAAAGTCTATCAGATTAATTTACAATTGACTAAGTACCTATGCACAGTTAATCACTGCTTAAGCGCTCCTTTTCCAGTCGCGCGTCTAACCGATCAAGCACAGTCGACGCATAGTTTGAACAACCCGCTTGGTCCAACAAACCTCCCTGGCTAAGCAAGCGCTCGCGCATCTTTGAGGCCGATGGATGCGGGGCTAACACGAGCTGGCAATCGAGTTCTGAGAGCGTTGCCAGGCCACGTCGATAAGCTGCGACGTACTCTGGGTGATCGCTGAATCGATAGTCGTCACGACTCACTGGTGACAAACTGTCCGCATAGACGAGATTGACACAACTTGTCGCTTCGCAAGACTGCCATTGCCAACTCAAGGCACCATATGTATGCCCCGGTGTGGCATACGCCTGTAAACGCAGGTCGCCGAGCACGACCGGCTCAGCAAGGTTCAGAACTGCATCGACCTCAACCGCGGGGAAAGCATCGTGCATGTTGGCCTGAGGGTCCTTGTCAGACACCACACCAGACGCTAAGACCGGCGCAGCGTCTGCGGATGCGAATAAGCGGGCACCGCTCATCTTCTTGAGCTCGGCTAATCCCGCTACATGATCGAAATGCTCATGACTGTGCAGCAACACTTTAATGTCGCGCAGGCGAAATCCCAATGCGCGTACGTTTTCGGCGATCACCGACGCGCCCGCTTCGGTGCCACCGTCAATCAGCACATGTCCTTCTTCGCCGGTGATCAGAAGCGCAGAGATACCACAAGTACCAACATAATACGTGTTCCCGTACACCTTAAACGGCGGACCCGGTTTGTCCCAATCATCCCAGTCTTTGCATGCATTCACCCAGGCGGTCGTGCCTGGTGCCTGCTCCGCAGTTTCACTGGCGAACAGTAGCGGCGATATCATCGAGGTGCACAGAATTAGCAGATATTTAAGAGGACGTAGGTTCATCGCGAGTAGTGGGGCTTGGCTTTTGACAGTTGCAGTGGATGGTCAACACAAAGTGTAACGAGTTTGAACTCGGCCAAATACAAAACTATAAAAAAATTAAAAAATAAATCTATTCGCTGCATGCAGAGCATCAAAGGGGAAACTAAGCCAACCGAGACTCCCAAATGCGTGCCTTATTTGTACTGACTTTATTATGGTTTTGCAGCGTCGCGAATGCCGCAGATCAATCCCTGTACCAACAACTCGAACACATGGACACACTGCTGTTTGAAAAGTCGTTCAATCAATGCGATCTGAGCGTTCTGGATTCCATTATCGACACTGATTTTGAGTTCTATCACGACCAGGGTGGCGTGTCAGATGGTGAAGGATTTGTCGCAGCCATCAAAGCCAATATTTGCGCCACACCTGAAGCCAAGCCAATTCGGAAACTTGCGCCAGGCACACTTGAAGTCTTTCCGATGGTCAACAATGGCGAACTGTATGGCGCGCTACAGACGGGTATCCATGATTTTTATATCAAAAAGCCGGGGCAAGCGATGTATCAAACCGGCACCGCAAAGTTTACGCACCTTTGGGTGTTAAACGATCACCAGTGGCGGCTCAAACGCGTCCTGAGTTTCGACCATCAGGCTCCGAGCATCATGTATCCAACGGAGGCAATCGAGCAAGCGATGCAAGCGGGTTATCGCCCAGCGTTGTTCAATACTAAAGCACCGATCAAAGCGCTACTTAAGCAACACAAAATCCCCTCAATGGCGATGGGGATCATCGAGCACGGTAGATTGCAGCAGGTACGCATGCTTGCTGCGGAACTAGCGCCACCAATGGATGCCATCTACAAAGTCGCTTCCTTGACCAAACCAATCGCTGCCCTAGTTACACTGAAGCTGGTGAACCAAGGGCAATGGGATCTCGACTCGCCGCTATCGAACTACTTTGTGGACCCGGATGTCGCAGCGGCCCCAGAACTGCAATACCTGACCACGCGCAACGTGCTTAGCCATCAATCGGGATTCCCTAACTGGCGCTACCTGTCTTCGGACAACACACTCAAATTTGAGTTCAAACCCGGCACCAGATATCAGTATTCTGGTGAGGGCTTTGAGTATCTGCGCAAGGCGATTGAGGCTAAATTGAATCAACCGTTTGAACAGATTGCACAACACATCTTGTTCGAGCCACTGGGTATGCGTGACACGCATTTCTATTGGCATGACTCAGTAGACGACACTCGCTTTCAACCCGGGCACGATGTCAATGGTAAGCCACTGCCGATTGAACGCCACACCCAGGCCAATGCCGCGGCGAATCTACTCACCACGGTCGAGGACTACGCCAAATTCATGATCCACTTGAGTGCTGGTGCGAAACTTGAGCCAGCGCTTTTTGCCGAGATGGTTCGACCGCATGTAGAGGTCAACGGCGTGAGCAGTTTTACACTTGGTTGGCAACGCTTTGATTTACCAAGCGCAGCGGAACAGGCTCCCGAATACATTCTGCAACATACTGGCAGCGACCCAGGCGTCAAAGCAATCGCACTGATAATGCCGCAGTCCCAGCGTGGCTTAGTGTTACTCTCAAACTCTGAGAATGCCACTAAATTGTGGGGCAAGATAATTGCCGAACACTACGATGCCCTCGGCATCTCGCTTGTCAACGCCAATCCCCAATAGTATCGACCTACCGAGAAGATAATCACCATGCATGAAATCATCGACCCATTTGTCCCGTTCGCTGTTTTTCTCACCTTTATAGTGCTTGTGGCCCTCGTACTCCGGCACAAATACCGCCTTAAGAAATTGCAAACTGACGTAATTTTTAAAGCACTTGAGAGTGTCGACGCTGTTGATGCGAGCCTTATTCAAGCCATCCGACAACCTGAGTCGCCCTTGGCGAAGGACTTACGTCGAGGCGTGTTACTGCTGGCGTTTGCAACCGCGCTGGCAGGTTTCAGTCGGTTTTTGAGCATATTACGTTCAGAGGAACTCAGCGAAGCCATACTCGGCTTAGCCTTGTTTCCGGCCGCGATGGGCTGTGTCTACCTGGTTTTCTATTTCGCTTCCAAACGCCACTAGGCACTGCGAATGACCAACAAGTACACCACGCTACCAGTGGAGAAACTGGTGGTGCTGGTTCAAACAACGGGTGATGGTGACGCCTTTTCAGCGCTGATCTCACCCATGGCTGCCGAGCTGCAGGCGTTTTTGACGCGCCTAACCGGTAACCCGACTCGCGCCGAGGACTTGGGGCAGAACACCCTGTGGAAGGCCTATCGAAAGATCGACGCATTTGCCGGTAAGTCCAGTTTTAAAACCTGGCTATTCAGTATCGCATATCATGAATTTTTGCAGTCGCAGCGCAAGGCAAATCGCCTGACTAGATTGATCAATGCTGTGTCGGAACGGATTCACGATTCATCCGAACACAGCGTGAATCAACAACTCGATTTACAGCGCGCACTTAACACACTGTCAACTGAGGAACGCGCCGCGTTACTCTTAGCTGAGGCCTACGGCTTCACGCACCCAGAAATCGCCGGCACACTCAATATCCCGTTAGGAACGGTGAAAACATTGATCCGTCGCGCCAAGTCCAAACTGGCCAAGAAAACAACAACACACCACCATTGATACCATGACCACGAACGACCAAAACCAACATCCCGGCAATCTGCTCGACGCATTGCGTACGCATCCATCGCAAAGTACCGCGTCTCTACCCCAACAAAAACTGCAACGCAGACTGTCGTTCTATCCGTACCGCAAAGCCATCTGGTTAAGCATTGTGTGCATCATCGTGGCAGTCGTGATCAGCCCGCTAATCGCTCCGCTAAAAAACGCCGCTCTCAACGATCACAATTGGATCATCATCGGCATTCTTCTATCAGCAGTTTCGACACTCGTGTTGATTCTCATCAGCGAAGCAGATAGTTCGGACTAACGAACAAAAAAATACCCCGACCGAAGCCGGGGTATCTAAGCACTAACTCGCTTAAATTAAGGCACTACCACAAAGTTCTCTGTCATGGGGCACATACCTTCAACGTCGACGGTGTAATCCCAGTCTGCCGTAGTATCGCCGAACGGCGGATTCCCGGTCTTCAAATACACTTGTGTTCGTGCGCAGTGCTTTGGCAACACTTTGTAAGTTCGGCTACCGCCTCTTGGATTATCGTAGTAATAGGTTTTGATAAAGAAACCTTTGCCAATCCCTGGGCCGCTGCCGCGATACTTGTTGGTAAAGCACGCGCTGCTCGACAAACAGGTTGAATCATCAACACTAATCGAACCACGATGCACATGATGATCGTAACGCTGAGTCACGGTAAACCCTTCCAGCTTTTTCAGGTTTGATGACAACCAACCCAACAAGTATGTACCCGGATTCGTGGCGGTAAAATCGCCGGTGTAATACTGGTTCGGATGCCTACAGTTGGCCCATTCGAGAGTTTCACGACACAGATCCATGGCGATACTGATTTCCGCTTCACCAGTGCGACAGGCGGTCGGTGTGCTTTGTCCAAATACGGCCCACGGATCACAACGTTCTTTGTGTTGCACGCTGATATCCAACCAACGCTTCATCTGCGCCAACGGACCTTGGTTGCCACGGTAATCGGCAAAGATCTGTTGATGCGTATATGCGTTGTAGATAGTTGGACGCTGGTAGTTATTGGTGGAATGATCAACCGCCGCCCAATTGGCGGAGTTGGTGTCTTGCACAAACTGATTGTACTTAGTCATCACGTTTGACGGTGTGATGCTCGCCGCCAGTCCAGCAGGACCACCAACTTGATCGGCATTGATTTTGACATCCAGTCGATCTAGGGTCTCAGTTAAGGATGACGAGGAGCCAGTAGTGCCGCTCGCGGAGAAAATATCGCTGATTTTTAGTCCTAACTCTGCCTTTGCGTTCTCTTTTTCCTCATAACTGTATTTCTTGGAATCAAAATGGAACACCAAATACAAAGCCTCAACCAATCACCCCTTGCACCTCTACTATGGCGACGTCGATGGCACGGGAAAGCCGCACCTCATCGAAGCTGGCTATGAAGCAGACACCCTCTATCCAAAGCGCGGGAAGAGCTGCTCCACACGTGCCATGCCAGGTCTAGCGGAACGCTTCGCCACCTATCACGATTTCGCCAGCGCAACTCTGACAGAAATCTATGGCACTCAGTTGGAGAACGCCACCATGAAATCGGTCAACACCCTCGCTTCGGGTGCCTTTCTCAATGATGGGCGCGGGCACTT
>JAUHZM010000214.1 GCA_030426005.1 Gammaproteobacteria bacterium | reverse complement strand
CTCGAAAGCGATGAAATTTTGGCGGCAATATTGAAGACAATATCTCATCACTTGCTTTTGGCTTGACCTTCGAGTTACCTCAAACGCAAGTCTATGCATTGATTCGTGGTCGCCGCGATGAACTGTCGCTACGCGCAGGCGGCTTTGAAGAAGACGAAGACCTGCATTATGTTGGAGCGGAAGCTGGCGCACGAATTAATCTGACCGACCGATTTGAAATCAATGCTCATGTTGGCAAACCGGATGCGGACGAAGGCAGCACCTACGGGGTCGGTGCACAGTTTTTTGTCACTGACAATCTGGGAATTACGCTAGACCTGCGTCGCCTGGAAGCCGAAGAAGATGGCATCGAAGGCTCGTTCGACACAACCTCTGTTGGTGTTCGCTTCAGCTTCTAACGCAATAGCATTCGACTATGACTGACCCAAAAACAACGACCGAGATCGAACCCATAGAGTCTGGCGCTGCACCTAAACCGGCCGGCGCCAGTCATTTATTCATCGACCTGATCGTTTGCGTAATCATCCCCACCCTGATTCTGAAATATACCAGTGGGGATGATCGTCTAGGACCAACTTACGCGCTGATCGTGGCGCTCAGCCTGCCTGCTGCGGTTGGTTTATGGGGCTTTATCTCTGAAAAGAAAATTGGCTTCGTGCCAGCACTCGGCTTCATCAGCATTCTATTGACCGGGGGCATCGGCATTCTGAAACTGCCCAAAGAATACATCGCCTATAAAGAAGCGTTGATTCCCGGCATTATCGCCATCGCAACCATACTGTCGACTTATACAAAGAAGCCACTGGTTCGGTTATTTTTGTTCAACGACACCATACTCGACACTGAAAAAGTTGAAGCTCAGCTAGAGGCGAATGGCATGAAGCCTGAGTTCGATAATATGTTGCGCAACGCAACCTGGATGCTGGCAAGCTCGTTCGTGCTCTCTTCAATTCTAAATTTTGTGCTCGCCAAATGGATCGTGGTCAGTGAATCCGGTACCGATGCCTTCAATAGCGAACTGGGGACCATGAACCTCTACAGCTACCCTGTGATTGTGGTGCCGTGCATGGTCATCACCGTTTTTACCATGTTCTACGTATTCAAAAATATTGGCCGACTGACCGGGCTACAAATCGAAGATATCGTACGCCAGTAGCGCCTGCCAAGGCGCTTCAGACATTGTGATCAAGCCGCAAAACGGTTACATTAGCGAGCTTATTAAAGTCCGCTGATCACACGTATTCACGACCCAATGTCTGACCCTAATTCACCACGTAAAATTCTGATTACCAACGCCCTGCCATACGCCAATGGTCCACTTCATCTGGGGCATATGGTTGGCTTCATGCAGGCTGATTTCTGGGCGCGTTTTCAACGACTTAGAGGTCATCAGGTCACCTTTGTTGGTGGCGATGACCAGCACGGCACACCCATTATGTTGGGGGCTGAAAAACAAGGCCTGACCGCACAACAACTAATCGATCAGATCGAAGCGCAACATACGGAGTCACTGACCGGGTTTCACATCCACCTAGACAATTACAGTGGCACGCACCACCCTGAAAACCAGCGTCTTAGTAGCGAGATTTACCAGCGTATCAAGGCCAAGGGGCATATCGATGTGCGCACCATCAAACAGGCGTACGACGAAGAAAAAGGCATGTTTCTGCCAGACCGCTACGTCAAAGGCACCTGTCCTAAGTGCAAAAGCCCGGATCAATACGGCGACAACTGCGAAGTCTGCGGTACCACCTATGACACCACTGACCTGATTGATCCGTATTCGGTGTTGTCTGGCAAACCACCAGTGGAACGCGAGAGCGAGCACTATTTCTTTAAGGTCAGCGACTTTGAAGCGATGCTGAATGAGTGGAAAGACTCACCGGCACTGCAGCCCGAGATCGCTAACAAACTCGGCGAGTGGTTTGAAAGCGGGCTAATTGACTGGGATATCAGTCGCGATGCGCCTTACTGGGGTTTTGAAATTCCCGAAGCACCCGGCAAGTACTTTTACGTGTGGCTCGACGCGCCCATCGGTTACATGGCGAGCCATCAGGTCGCCTGCCAAAAGAGCGGGGACGATTGGGATGCGTATTGGAACGCTGGAGATCACGGTACCGAGCTTTACCATTTTATCGGCAAAGACATCGTCCGATTCCACACATTATTTTGGCCCGCGCTACTGCACGCCGCGGACTTTCGAATCCCGACTGGTGTGTTCGTGCACGGCTTTCTGACTGTTGACGGCGCTAAAATGTCTAAG
The DNA here is from genome assembly GCA_030426005.1 of Gammaproteobacteria bacterium. Lineage (GTDB taxonomy): Bacteria > Pseudomonadota > Gammaproteobacteria > Arenicellales > Arenicellaceae > Arenicella. Next base: position 3,262 of record JAUHZM010000214.1, on the reverse strand, counting down.
TCGCGCGGCACGTTCGTGATGGCCGAGACTTATCTCAAACACCTAAACCCAGAGTATCTGCGCTATTACTTTGCTGCCAAACTGAGCAGCAATGTCGTCGATATGGATTTAAACCTGGAAGACTTTACTGCGCGGGTTAACTCCGACGTGGTCGGCAAAATGGTGAATATCGCCTCACGCTGTGCTGGGTTTATTGGCAAGCGCTTTGATGGACGATTAGCTAAAGAATCTGCTGCACCAGAACTGCACCAAGCGTTTGCGGATGCCGCAGACACCATCGCGCAACGCTATGAGAAACGAGAGTTTTCACTCGCCATGCGCGAAATCATGGCGCTGGCTGACAAAGCCAACCAATTTATTGATGAACACAAGCCTTGGGTCCTGATTAAAGACGACAGCAAGATTGATGAAGTACAAGCCGCATGCACGGCTGGTATCAATGCTTTCCGTTCGCTCTGCATTTACCTGAAGCCGATCTTGCCGGACTTGGTCGCTCGAGCTGAAGCGTTTATGAATATTGATCCGTTGCGCTGGGATGACCTACAACAACCCCTACTAGATCACCAGATCAACAAATTTACCCCATTAATGACACGCATCGAGAGCGATGCGATTACGGCCATGATTGAAGAGAGCAAAGAATCCTTAGAACCAACGCTGGATCCAAACTCGCCGCTCGCGAAAGATCCGATTTCTGCCGAGATCAACTACGACGAATTTGCCAAGGTCGACCTTCGTATTGCCAAAATCGTTGATGCACAACATGTGGACGGCGCAGATAAATTGCTGCAATTAACACTGGATTTGGGTGGTGAACAACGTAATGTCTTCGCGGGTATCAAGTCCGCATACCAACCTGAAGAGCTGGTTGGCAAATTGACCGTCATGGTTGCTAATTTGGCGCCGCGCAAAATGCGTTTTGGATTATCAGAAGGCATGGTGCTGGCGGCCGGGCCCGGTGGCAGCGATTTATTCATCCTCAATCCGGACGATGGCGCTGAACCAGGTATGCGCGTTAAGTAAGCCCTACCTCATGCAACGCGACGCTAAAATCAAAGCCATTGACGAATGGTTACCGCAAACTCAGTGCACGCAATGTAGCTATCCACGTTGCCATGACTATGCAGTTGCGATTGCCGACGGCGAGGCTGATATCAATCAATGCCCGCCAGGTGGCGATGTCACCATCCGCGGCCTGGCGAGTCTGCTCGGGAAGATCGGTAAACCGCTTAACCCCAAGTTCGGTGTTCATAAACCCAAACAGGTTGCGGTCATTGACGAGTCAGTCTGTATTGGGTGCGTTATGTGCATCAAGGCATGCCCAACCGACGCAATTATTGGCAGTGCCAAACGCATGCACACGGTTATTGAACGCGATTGCACTGGCTGTGAGCTATGTTTAGAGCCGTGCCCGGTCGACTGCATCGATATGATTGACCAGCCGCAGCAAGCGGATCTAACTTGGCGCTGGGATGACTATTCCCCGGCAGCAACCACGCGAGCGCGCGAACAAACTAACGCAAAGCTGGCACGCGAACAAAAACGCAATCAGTCCAAAAGCTCACTGAAGAAATTGAAAGAGCTGCGCAAAGAAAAAGGCAGTGAACAGATAAAAATGGACATCGCTGCGGCGATCGCGCGTGTCAAAGCGCGTGATAATTAATCCGGTCACGTAACGCAATCGCACTTCACGATGAATAAAGAAAAACGGTACGAAATCTTTCGACGTTTTCGCGAACACAACCCTAAGCCAGAGACGGAATTGGCCTACTCGAGTAATTTCGAACTGCTGATTTCGGTTATTTTGTCTGCGCAAGCCACAGACGTCGGCGTCAACAAAGCCACCGCGAAACTGTACCCGGTTGCGAACACTCCTGAAGCGATCTACGCCTTGGGCGTAGACGGCCTGAGTGAGTACATCAAAACCATCGGTTTGTATAACAGTAAAGCCAAGAATGTCATTGCTGCCTGCAAAATATTAATCGACCAACATAACAGTGAAGTGCCTGAAGACCGCGAAGCCTTAGAAGCGTTACCCGGTGTCGGCCGCAAAACTGCCAATGTGGTACTCAATACGGCATTTGGACACCCAACTATGGCGGTCGACACACACATTTTTCGCGTTGCCAACCGCACCAAGATAGCACCTGGTAAAACAGTGCTGGCGGTAGAAAAAGCCTTACTTAAATTTGTCCCCAAAGAATTTCTGGTCGATGCGCACCACTGGCTAATATTGCATGGACGTTATACGTGCATCGCGCGCAAACCGCGCTGTGGCTCCTGTCTCATCAGCGACCTATGCGAATATAAAGAGAAAGTCATCGATGACTAATCATTCCCGCGTAGCCTCTGGTTTTAGCTATGGCGCAACCGCCTCTATCGAGCACGCTCGCAAAGCGGTTCAAAACGCACTCAATAAAATGCCAAACTGCACGGTTGGGAGCGTTCTGCTGTTTTTGACCAATGGCTACGCGTATGAGCCGCAACAGGCTATTCGGGAAGCGGCTAAAGCCGCTGGCACACCACAAATATTTGGCTGTTGCGCCAAAGGGCTGCTGACTGAGGAAGAGTGGATATTAGATGTGGAAGGCGCCGTAGCCATGGTGTTCCCACGCGAGCTCGGGCTACAACCACTGTCAATTCTCCAGCAACAGGGTATCGACCCAGATCTGTTACTCACGATTGCCACACCGAATGCGGCGATCATCGCCGTTAACTCAACTGAAGAGAACCAATTCGGCGCAGTAACAACGGATGAATACGGTGATGGCCCCTACTCCGTTTGGACTAGTGGCCGGATCGTTGAACGCGAGTACATGCACGCGGGGTTCCCCAATACTCTGCGAAAAACGGTGGTGGTGTTTGAAGGCACGAAATCGCTGTCGCCCAGCATGCAAATTAACCGAGCACAAAGCCACAGTCTCTATGAAGTCGACTTGCAAGCGGCAAGTGATAACCTACTCTCCTACGTTAACAACGCTGAACCCAATGAATTTTTTGGCCTGTTGTGCGCGGTATCAGAGACACCAGATCAAGCTTCTCTAGACGCCGGATACTATCGGCTACACCACGTTATTTCCGTTGATCGCAATAAACGCCTGGTGCGCATCTCCGGTTCGGCCAAAGCCGGTCACTGGCTGCGATGGGTCACTCGAGATGCAGACACAGCAAAAACACAGGCTCTTGAAAAACTAAATGCCGCAAAATCGGCACAGCCCCCCGAGTTCGCGCTGATGTTTCCAAATATCAGCCGAGGCGCCGA
>JAUHZM010000213.1 GCA_030426005.1 Gammaproteobacteria bacterium | reverse complement strand
CGCGCCCGGTCCAGCGCGGCCTCCCGATCCAGGACCAGCAGGCTGCCCAGGATGGCGGCGCGCACCGTCTCGCTGGTCTCGCCCTTCCAGGCGTCCTCCAGCGCGGTCTGCGCGCCTCCGCGACCGCCGCCCAGGCCCAGCGCCTCGGCCGCCGCGGCGCGCACGCGCAGGTCCTCGTCCGCCAGCAGCCCCGCCACCGCGCGGTTGCCCTGCTCCTGGTCCAGCGCGCCCAGGGCCTTGGCCTGCACCGCGGCGTCCAGAGCCTTGAGCGCGTCCTTGCGGTCGTGCTTGCCGGGGACGGCGAGCGCCTCGACGATCTGGTCGGAGAAGCCGGCGGCCAGCTCCATCAGGTTGTCGGGGTCGTCGAAATCCTCAGCCTCATTTAAATACTGTTGCATCATGTCAACAATATAGTCATCGTGCCAACGCTCAGGTTTGCCGATGATTCGGTAGATCAAACTACTGAAACTTGAGTTGCTCATAGATTGTCGAGTCGTGAACCGAGAATGAGTATCGTCAGTCGTCCATGGGGCGACGACCTGCCGATGAAAAACATGATATGCCTTCCGATTTGTGAACGCAAACCAGCGAGGTAATTATGCAGACTCGTTAGGTGTGTTATCGTTATGGATAGAATGCACCCTGCTGCTGTAAGACGACGGAAAAGTCTATCGCAAATCACATCAGGGAATCACTTAGCAGATTGAATGAATAGAGCACAGCTTATGACCTTGCCCCCGTACATGACCGCCGTTTTGCGCGGCGTTCTCGTCAGTATTCTACTGGCTATCACTACCACCATGACTACCTCGGCTAAAGAAGCGGATCCCTATCTTTGGCTGGAGCAAATACAAGGTGATAAGGCCCTTGATTGGGTACGAAAACAAAATGCCGCAACACAGCAAAAGCTTGGTAAGCACCCGTTGTATGCCTCTATTTACAACGATGCTTTGGATGCATTAACACGTAAAGACAAGCTGCCGGAAATAACACAGCGAGGTAACTGGATTTACTACCTGAGCAAGTCAACGAAGCACCCAAGAGGCGTGTTACAGCGCAGCCCATTAGCCGATTTTAAACAGGGTTCCCCCGATTGGCAGACCGTGTTGGATGTCGATGCGTTATCAGCCAAAGAACAGCAAAATTGGGTGTTGCAGGAGATGGTTTGTTATGCCCCTAAGAACAAACGCTGTTTAATCAGCTTGTCACCGGGTGGCACCGACGCGAGTGAGCTTCGTGAGTTTGACCTTGAGTCCATGCAGTTTGTCAAAGACGGCTTTCAGTTGCCGACCGCAAAGATGAGCGCGAGTTGGGTCGATGCAGATCAGATCATTGTGGCCACTGATTTTGGCGCGGATTCGATGACCGAGTCTGGCTATCCACGCACCGCCAAATTGTGGCAGCGTGGCACGCCACTGGAATCAGCCAAGCCATTGTTCACCACAGCGGCCGACTCAGTTTCGGTGGTGGTGCAATACTTCAAGGATACAAGTAATCCCATTATGTTGGTTACTGAGAGTTTGTCGTATTGGTCCAGTAATTATTATCTGCACGAAGATGGCAAGGTCATCCCTCTTAATATCCCGGACTCCGCAGCCATTGAAGGCGTGATTAACGGCCAATTGGTGGTGTCCTTGAAGCAAGATTGGACGCACGCAGGTCAAGCGTATCAGCTTGGTACGGTCTTGCTGGTGCCGCCTCAATCTGTGCGTTCGGGCGCATCTGATTCCAAGCCTGGTATTACTGTATTGATGGAGCCGGACGACAGCACGGTCATTGATATGGTCGTTGTGATGGACAAGCACATCGTAGTCACGACCTTGGAGAACGTACAATCACAAATTTTTCGGTTCAGCCGTGACGGCGATCTGTGGCAACGGCATAAGATTGATTTGCCTGCATCCGGTACGATCAGCTTTGCAGCCGGAGATAAAACATCCGGCGAATTCTTTGTGCGTTACGAAGGGTTTGTCACGCCACCTACGTTGATGTTTGTTGATGACAAGTTAGCGGTATCAACCGTGCTTCAGCAGTCTGCCACGTTTAATGGTGATGCGATGACGGTGGCGCAGTACTTCGCCAAATCCGCCGATGGTACTAAAGTGCCCTACTTTGTGGTTATGCACAAAGACACTAAGCTGGATGGCAAGAATCCGACCTTGATGTTTTCTTATGGCGGTTTCAGGGTGTCATTAACGCCCTCCTATTCTGGCTCCTATGAAGCGCTGAATGGCGTCTATGGCAAAGCTTGGTTAGAGCGCGGTGGTGTGTTTGTGTTAGCCAATATCCGCGGTGGTGGCGAGTATGGGCCTGCGTGGCACGCTGCGGCATTAAAAGAAAATAAAGTACGTTCTTACGAAGACTTTGAAGCGATCGCCGAGGATTTGATAAAACGCGGTATTACCAGTGCCAAACATTTGGGCATTGAGGGCCGCTCCAATGGTGGGCTATTAGTCGGTGCAACCATGCTTCGCCGCCCAGACTTGTATGGCGCGGTAATATGCGGTGTGCCTTTGCTCGACATGCAGCGCTATCATCGTCTTCTAGCTGGCGCAAGTTGGATGGCTGAATATGGTGATCCGGACACGTCGGACTGGGAGTTTATGCGCGAATACAGTCCTTACCAAAATTTGCGCGCCAAGGCAGAGTACCCGCCGATATTCTTTTTTACCTCGACGCTGGATGACCGAGTCCATCCCGGTCATGCACGTAAATTGGCGGCCAAGATGATGGCTTATGGGTATGAGGTGGACTATTACGAGAACACAGAAGGTGGGCATAAGGGCAGTGCCACCAGCGATCAATTGGCGAAACGAATCGCCTTAGCCTATGCCCATCTGTGGTTACAACTAAAGTAAGTGAATTGTTACCGAGTCAGGCATTAGCTTCTGTGGTGTGGCAGCGATTGTATTCTTCTTCGCCGCCGACCACTGAGTTTGCTTGGCGCCACAATCGTTTACAACGTGACCCAGATCGGCAATAGGTGTGGATGCGTTTGCGTGTTTCAATCAGTTTGATGAATTTATCGCGATCGGACTCGGTGATTTGGTACGACGCAAACGGCATTAATATGGGTTCCACACCCAATCGTTCGGCTTCTGTGGCAATCTCCGCGTAAGGTGTTTGCCCTTCGTCCTCACCATCCGGTCGATTGCAGACCAGCAGTTCCACGCCCATGTTGGCAATTTCTTGTACATCTTCCACTCGCAGTTGATCGGAAGCCGAAACTTGGGTGGTCAAGTGTTCAATATGCATCGGTAGAATCCTCCTCATCGTCGTTGAATCGTGAGTCCAGCCATGAAGCGACTGGACGTGTCGCGGTTTCTTGCGTGCCTTGTATTCAGCATACCAGAGTCGAATGAAATAGGCAGCTCCACGACAGACTGGGGCGTCGATTGTCTTTGTGAACTAGTTGGCGTCACTACGAACCGGCAAGGTCCAATGACGGCGAATTGCTAGCGCGCGTACAATAAAGGCACACGTTCCCCCGAGCAGCATCGAGATTAAGGTGGAGAGTGAGAACGCAACCGCGATGCAATAGACGGTGGACCCGGCAAAGGCTGCGATCGCATAGATTTCGCGCTTTAAAATCAACGGAATTTCGTTGCAGATGACATCCCGCAGAATGCCGCCGACCACTGCAGTCACCACGCCCATCGTGACGGCAATCACAGGGTCTTGTGTGAGCGTTAACGCTTTAGCTGAGCCCATAACACAAAACAGTGACAAGCCCAGCGCGTCGGCCCACTTGAGAACATTGTAGCGCTGCCCTACGCGCACGGAGAAAAAATAAACTACCACGCCGGCGCTGGCTGCGATCAGGATATAGATCGATTGATCAATCCAGAATACCGTGGTGTTTAGAATCAGATCGCGCACGGTGCCGCCGCCGATCGCTGGCAGTAGAGCGAGCACCACATAGCCGAAGATGTCCATTTCTTTACGTGCAGCCGCCAGTGCGCCACTTAAGCCAAATACAAACACGCCAAGTAGATCGAGTACTAAAATGGGAGATACGGTCATGACTGGTTTACCAATCGACGCGACGATTGTGGCCTTGGTGTGCGCGTTGTGCTTGTAATCTGTGTCGGTTATGGAACGGTGATTGTAGCAGTGCCAGTAACAAGATCACTGAGATCAACACCAATATCGCCGTCGCAATCCGAAACAATGTTCGGCCATCTATCGGGTTTTGACCAATCACATACGCATATTTGGCCACCTTTAAACCGTCCTGAGCAAACGATTGACGAACCAGCACGGGTACGGCACGCGGAAGCACGTAGCCGGTCATTTCCACGGGCGCATGATTGATACGTTGAACTGAATCAGAGCGTAACAATTCAACAAACTGGACGTTATTGTCGCCATCTTGAATCGGAATATAGCGTCGGAAAACCGTGGTGCCTTGGTTTAACGAATCTTCTTCCAGAACACGACTATCAGGAAGTGCACTGCCATTTATACTGATTTTGGTAAACCAGTGTTCGCTAGCGTTCAACAATGAGTTAGCCTGAAAGGCATTTGGTTCAACGATCTTGGCGGCTTGTTCAAGTGAGGGGAGCTTTGAAGAGACCGCATAACAACCGTAAGCCAGTCCGCCGCAGACCAGCAACCAAAACGCCAAGGCCGCGGAGCGTAACTTTAATTGGCGTGCGAGTTGCTCATAGCTCAATTGAAACTCGTGTTGACGCTGACCTTTAAATATTGTCGAGAGTGGCACCAATGCCAATACGATCCACATCGCAATCCCAGTGATGATTGGGTAATGCACTGCAAAAATATTGAATTGTGTTCGAATAAGAATGCCGTAAAGACCAATTTGGAAGAACCAGCTCCAGGCGGAATACGCCGACATTATCAAGAACACGAGGACTGCCAAAACCCTCGATGCTGGTGTACTTTGCATCTTGTGAATCACCAAGAAATCTCAGTCTGTCCCATCTCGTCACTGATCGACATATACCCTTGACGGACCAGACCGAAGCTATGAATGCATAAACTCTAACAGTGTTGCTGGCAATTTCCTAGCACCTTAAAAAATCAGACATACTGTCTAAAATTGGACAAAATACGTAAAAATTGCTAAAACTGTCGCTAATAGGAGACAGTTTTAGCTGACGGATTTTGAAATACGTAAGTTTTATTGCCAATTTCTAATTTAAGCTAGTGTTCAAGTAGCCGAGCAAAAAGAACTCAATGCGCATTGCCTGAAAAAGAACTCGAAGCCTGGCTTACCAATGTGCCGCTCAAGCGCGCTGGCTCTCCTGCTGATGTTGCCAATCTTTGTGTATTCCTGGGGTCAGATATGTCAACATACATCACTGGCCAGGTACTAAACGTCGATGGAGGAATGGTAATGGCATAATTGCCCCATTTCTCAAACAACGGTTTCCCCATCCTCACGTATTCTTTGCATGACCCTGACCCAGATTGAATCTCCGTGGTGGCTCCTCCTGATCATCCCTTTTGCGGCACTTGCTGCGTGGTGGATGTACAGGCGTACCAAAGATATGATTCCAGGGACCATGC
>JAUHZM010000212.1 GCA_030426005.1 Gammaproteobacteria bacterium | reverse complement strand
TTCTTACAAGGCAATAGCCTATGGGCAGCGATGCCGAACTCGCGCCGCATTATTGAAATCGAGTTGATGAGCGGTTACTACAATCTGGTGCGTGATATCCCAGCCACGAATCTTGCTGGCAAACGTTTTAAACCACGAGATTTAGTAGTACATGCTGACAAGTTATTTGTCGCGACCGGCGAGCTCGGAACCGTCGAGTTGTTTGTGCTGGATGATACTGGCGGAGAAGTGGTCGCGAGCATGAACCTCGCGTACTTGGTGCGCCATGGTAGTCTCAATGCCAGTGGCATTGAGTTGCGTGGCCAAACACTGTACATCACTGGCGGGCAGGGCGATCTGCAATTATTTGATGTGTCCGGCTGGCTACAGCGCGACTTCCTGGCTCAACCGACCTTACGAAATTACTTTTCAGTTCAGGGTGACGCACAAACATTTGCATTCCATCCTCGCGCACTTTATGTGGGCAGTGCATTCCCATACGTGGCAGGCGAGCCGACTGAGAATCCGTTGGATGAGCCTGACGCAGCAAGCCAGTTAGGCGGGCGTTTAAGTACACTGACAAACAATCAACTCACGATTGTGTCGCAACATCCACGCCCAGAAACAATCGTTGCCAGCGATACAGTAATTGAGCTGCAGTTCAATCGCCATCTGGATCTAGCGCAAATAGAGTCCTTGGGCGCAGATTTGTTTGAGGTGTACCAAAACGGTGTTAAACAGACCGGGTTTGTCTCCTTGGTGACGACGCGTGATGGATCACTACTCAAATTTACACCGTTGACCGAGTGGCAAGATGATAAACGTTACCGCGTTAAACTGTCTGGTGCCGTGCGTGACAATCAAGGCGTGGCGCTAGGGAGCGATTTTGACTTCCGATTCCATGCGGATGCCAATGCACAACCTGTTTTGAGCGAGATACGTCCGCCGTTTGCCAGCTGGCGAGGTGGTGCCGAAGTTACTCTGGTTGGTGACAATTTTGATCTACAGACTGAAATATTAGTCGGTGCCAACGCAGTTGATCCAAGCCATATTCTCTCCGTATCTGAGAACCAGTTGCGATTCCGTTTGCCAGCCCTAGAGGCATCACCAGAGGACAATGCCCTAATGGGTATTGAAGTGCGAAACGGGAAGCTGTCAGCCAGCCTGAGAGCCGCATTCAGTTACATCGCTGACCCAGTCATTGAACAGGCGGGCTCGTACAACGCCGAGACTGGTGAATTTGATGCTGACCAGACCCATTTCAGTTTCAACGGACGCGACCGTGTTGCAATCCAGGGTGTCGGTTTTAGCGAGCAGACACTGGTGTATATCAACGGTGTCCTCGCAACCGGTGTCCGCTTAGAAGGACCAAATCTGATCAGTTTTGAGCTGCCAGTCGACACCATCGGCGAGCTCGTCATCACTGTCTCGAACCACGAAGATGGCATTGATCTATACACCAACACCAGTTTGTCGATCGGCTTTGAGGCTGAAGAGCAATGGCAGGGTGTCAGCAAACTGTTCCGGACCGATCGATTCCTAATTCTTACTGAGTCTGAGGCAGGCGGCGACGTATGGCGCTTAACGACGACGCAGGACTCATTGCTGCCACTCACACTAGCGAGTGGCAATCGCCCTGGCACTATCACAAGTGCTTCGATTAGCGGCAATTATATGGCGCTTCTGAGTCATGATAATGGCGCACAAATCACCGTGTATGACATCAGCAATGTGTATGCACCGGAGATCGTCAATAGATTCGAAAACCCGTCGCGTTTGGCACTTACTGAGGTTTACTTGTCTGGCAATGTGTTGATGGCGCGTGCTGGTGATGCCTTGGTGAGCGGCCATGTGCTCGGTGACCATTTGGCAACGCAAGAGTTTGCATCCCCAGTCATCGATATCGCTTTTGATGACACAGGTGCGTATGTGCTCGATGATACGGAGGTGGCGTTCTACGCTATCCCAAATCTGGATCAGCGCGCGGCCAGCTACGCACACACCGTCTTCGCTGCCGAACAGTTGCTTATCGACGGGCAGAGGTTGGCTATTCGATCGGATCAAGAGTTCGAATTGGTCGACCTCGTGCGCATGCGCACTAATAGTGCTCAAGCCCTGATTGGCAAGGCATTTGAGTCGCATGAAGCCGCACAGCTCAATGGCGAACTCCTCGGATTGATCAATCCGAGTGGCGAGCTGACGGTCTTTGACATCAATAGGTTCGGTCAGGAGTTGACGCTCAAACCGTTGACGGTCTTCTCGCCGGGTCTGTCTGACAGCGCACCACAACTCGCATTCCGTAATAACCTTTTGGAATGGGTTAGTACGGGTCGGGTCTACAGTAATGTCGCATTGCCTTTCAATAACCTCGTTGGGCTCAGTCCAGAGAAACTCAGTGCCAGTGCACAGCCAATACTGCTCGACATCAGTGGTGATTCAGACAATTGGCAAACCGTCGTGGTCGATGTGGTTCCAGCCTCAACCGGAGTACGTTTACCGGGTTACCAACATGTGGTTGGACGAGATTTGGTGTTTGAGGTTTTTGGTGCCGAATACAGCCTAGGTGAGTCTTACGCCGTGTCGCTGGCAGTACCACCGAGTCAACCGATCGTTGGTGCCGAAGTCGACTTGGATTTGCCGTGGACACTCGGTACTGCGCCATTGTTTGACGATTCTGATGCGACCCTGGAAGACATTAATCCGGCGAACAGTATCACCGGCCGAAGTATTGACTATTCTGTTCGTGGACAGTCATTGCATAAGGTAACTGAGTTACGGTTAGGCGACGATAGCATTCCGGTGGCCGAGCTGACCGTGAATGCTGTTGGCGAAGAGTTAGCATTTACGAATACCCAAACCGTACCGGGCTATAAGTCACTACAGATAGACCAGGGAGACTTTGCTGCGGTATCAACCTTGCCGGCAGCCGTCTTGATATCTCAAGCTATCGAAGTCCAGGCCGTAGTAACCTCCAATTCAGTGAACCCGCAGTCACTAAGTGACAGTGGTGGTGATCAAATTGAAATCTCAGGCCTTGGGTTAGAAGGGGATATTCGCGTTCACCTCATTCCATACCAAGGCGGCGTAGCCGTGTCGGCAGCCAATCAAATTGCGCATCGCTATGTCAATGGAAATCTGTTGCTTGACTCAACACCGCCGGTGCTGCCGAATCAACAATACCAGTTGGTGATTATTCGAGAAGCCACTGACGAGCAACTTGCCCTGACGTCCCCATTCCTGCTGCTTGGTGTCGACGATACAGCGCCGAAACGAGACGGAGACTTGCAGCATTTAGGGCGTGGTCGACCGTTAGTGATTAGCTTCGATGAAGCGGTCAGTGCCACGGCGTTCTCGGTTATCAAATCATACTCTGACTACTCTGATCAAGGCGATCAGGATGTGTCAGATCGCTTCGAACTGATTAATCTGACACCTGCCACGCTAAGTTTAAGACTCAAAGCTGGTGCGACACTGGAAGACAACGCCAGTTATGCAGTTTCGCTGAGCAATATACGTGACTCTGCGGGAAATCTCGCCGTTGATACTGGTGACGGCGCGGGCCAATATGTGGGCACGTACGTTGCACGCGACACCTTGGCACCAACGCTACCTCGTATTCTGGTCAAACAAGGTGGAACGTTTGTGCCTGTTGATCCGGCGACTAAATTGACGAGAGGTCGATACTATACCTTCAGACTCGAAGCTGTGGACAACTATGAAGCGGTAGATGAGCTAAGCTACAGCGCAAGATTTACAACCCAATTCAGCACTGATCTTGGTAGATCACTCAAGATTAACGATCAGCAGTTTACTCAGCTAATGGGCGCCGATTTTGCGAACTTTAAACTGGATCTAGCCATCGAAGACCTTGCCGGTAATAAGTTGCTCGAGTCTGTTACCATCGAGCTACGATACCCTGAGATCGAAGTCGAAACATTCATCACTAATCCTGTGGAACCTGAAGAATCGACGCGTGTCGTGCTAAATGTCGATCTTGGTAAAGACACGGATATGGTGAACACCGTGCAGCTAGGTGTGGAGCAAATCCAAAATGGCTTAATGCACAATGTGTTCGACACCTATGATCCGGTGACAGGAACGTTGAACGGCTCGTTCTTGAATCCTAAGATCCGTGATTTGTCGCCGCTACCGGGTGAACCGGTGCCATACCCGATGACTGCAAAGCTAGAAGTTGAGTTTGGCGTTGGTTACTTTGCTTCGTTTGACTTGCCATATCCGCTAGCACTGGATAAGACGCCACCAAGCCTCTCGATTGTGTCACCGGAAGACGGCGATTATGTAGCGATCGGGGAGCGCACCGATGTTCTGATCAAGTCGTTCGACAAATACGGTATTGATCGTGTTGAGGTTTCTCTAGATGGTGTGAATTTCACCGTGCTGGAGGATCCAAATCGTTACAGCTTCGTGCCAACTGTTGAAGACAGCCAGTCAGGTGTGGAGATTTGGGTGCGCGCCTTTGATTCAAACCAGAATCAGAGCAGCATTGAACACATCAAAGTGTATCCATACGACGCCGAGTCAGGGGCCCCTAAGGTGGCCATTATTGCGCCGCAGAACGGAACACATTTTTACGAAAATGAAACCGTTGAATTCGATATCCAGATGCGAAATGTTCTGGAGGCTGAGCTGTACTTCGATATTGGCGGAATTGAAGCTGCTCCAGATACTGGGATTCAAATTAGTCGTAATGCGGAAGAACCTGAGCGCCAGATTGTGCAAGCACAACTTCCTTCAGTTGATGAGAGTATTGTGGTTATTGCTCGGGTTCAGAGTGGCAATCTGCGCGGATTTAGTTATCTGAATGTGGCCGACGATGCCGGAATATCCGAGTCGGTGTCCATAGAATCAACCCCAGACCAACGCGTATTGAGCGGCACTTTGTTGCAGGTGGACGTGCCTGTGCCTACGGGCATGGCGGACTTCTCGGCGAACTCATCCGTGCGAGTCGACGATCCTGTTGGTGATAATCTAGCAGCATCGGGTTCATTCGGCACGCCGTTCTCAAGTCAGGTATCCACACTTGGTGATCACATTGAAATCACTGCTGATTTACGTGATCGCTCAGCCAATTCGCGCACTGAAAGTAAACAATTAGAAAAACTCAGTTATTTTAGCGCCACGTCAGCCACCACGGTGTTCACCGCCGAGGTTGGCGAGCAAATCGACTTCATTCTGGCACTGCCGGATTCAGCCACCTCGGGTCGGTTCATCGCTGGAGTTAACAATAAAGCGGGCGGCTACCGTATTGTTTCTGGAGCGGCGACCATCACCACGTCCGCCAATGGCGCGCTATTAGAGTTACTGGATACCGGTACCGGTCTGGTGTCTGTCGTGGTACAGGATGGCGTAAGTTTATTGGAATACCGCCGTCGCTCCGGTAACACATTTGCATCACCGATTGTGCGTCCGCTGGCTGGCGAGTTCCTTGCGGCAGCTGGTTCCTCAGTGTGGCTGGCGTATGGCAACACTGTAGGCTTGATGCTCGCTGCGGACACTGATTTTATACCTGCCATCGCGCACACTATGACCGAACCGTTGATC
>JAUHZM010000211.1 GCA_030426005.1 Gammaproteobacteria bacterium | reverse complement strand
TGAGTTCTATAAAATTAGTAATGTAGCGACACCCATATTCGGGTTCCTGTTTCTCGTGCTCTCCGTGATTGGCACTTATTTTGGCTTATTTGTTGCGCCAGCAGATTACCAGCAAGGTGATAGCTTTCGAATTCTTTACGTGCATGTGCCTGTCGCTTGGATGTCACTTTTTGTCTATGTAGTCATGGCGGTAGCCGGTGCCATTGGACTAATCTGGCGTATGAAAATGGCGTTCACCGTGACTATCTGTTCCGCACCAATTGGTGCCGCCTTCACGGCACTGGCGCTGCTAACTGGATCAATTTGGGGTAAACCGATCTGGGGAACGTGGTGGGTTTGGGATGCAAGACTGACCTCGGAATTGATTCTGTTATTCCTGTACTTTGGCATCATGGCGACTTACTACGCATTTGAAGAACGCAAAACCGCCGAGCGTGCAGCGGCGCTGTTGTCGGTGGTCGGTGTGGTCATCGTGCCCATCATCCACTACTCCGTAGAGTGGTGGAGTAGTTTGCATCAAGGCGCAACGGTCTTTGTAGAAGGTGGGCCCAGAATGCCTGCCTCGATGCTGTTCCCGCTCGCCATGATGGCCTTGGGGTTTATGTTCTACTATGGCTATGTGCTGTTTCTCAGCATGCGCGCCACCGTGCTAAAACAACAACAATCCAATCAATGGGTTAAAGAAATTGCTGAGCGAGGTAAACCATGAACTGGGCTGAGTTTTTTGCCATGGGTGGCTATGCGTTCGAAGTTTGGCTATCGTGGGGCCTCACGTTAATTACCGTCATCGCGTTTATTATCTGGCCCAAAATCCGTGTGCGTCAGACCCTTGAGCAGGTGGCGAGACAGGCCCAACGAGAAGCACGACACCAGCGTACAACTGACATTAATCATAACGAATCAAACTCAAACCGCTAAATTCTAGATCACGAGCACCAACACCATGAGTCCATCGCAAAAAAAACGCTTCATCGTCGTCGCGCTTGTCCTCGGCGGCGTTGCCCTGGCTTCTTTTCTCGCCATTATGGCGATGCAAAGCAGTTTTGAGTACTTCAAAACGCCATCGGAAATTAATACAGAAGGCACAGAACCGAATCAAACTTACAAACTCGCCGGATTGGTTCGTTCAAACTCGCTGGTTCGCATGGAAGACGGAATAACACAACAATTCACTATCACCGACTGTGTGCATGACGTGGTGGTCCAGTATACGGGCTTACTACCAGACCTTTTTCGCGAAGGCCAAGCGATTGTGAGCGTCGGTAAGTTCACTGAAGACTCCATGCTCATCGCGTCGCAAGTGCTGGCGAAACATGATGAAAACTACGTGCCCAACGAGGCTGCGGATGCCATCATGCTCCAACAAGCGAGTAAGTGTGATAACGCCGAGGGGCCAGTCGAATATTAAAGTCGACCCAAGCTCGATCAAACACCAGCCGAATTAAAAAATAGAACTCAGAGAACAACATGCTAGGTGAACTTGGAACTTACTGTCTAATCTTGGCGATGTGCCTGTCGATCGCGCAAGGCATCATCCCATTACTTGGCACAGCGAATAATCGCGCCAGCTGGCTGCATTTTAGTCGTTCCGCGGCGTATTCGCAGTGGGCACTGGTCGCAGGTGCCTACGGCATTCTGACGTACGCGTTTTATTTGAATGATTTTTCGATCGCTTACGTGGCAAAAACTTCAAATTTGCAACAGCCACTGATGTATCGCCTTTCGGGCGTATGGGGCGGTCATGAAGGTTCACTTTTGTTGTGGATTTTTATGTTGAGTAGCTGGACCGCTCTGGTCGCGCGGTTTAGTCGTGGTATCCCTGTCATTATGGTTGCCCGGGTTTTAGCGGTTTTAGGACTAATCAATGTCGGCTTTTTGAGTTTTACCTTATTTACCTCGAGCCCTTTTGAGCGTTTATTGCCAGCACCAGCCGACGGTCAGGAATTGAACCCGCTTCTACAAGACCCAGGTTTCTTAATACATCCGCCAATGCTGTACATGGGCTACGTTGGTTTCTCAGTGGTATTTGCATTTGCCATCGCTGCAATGTTGAGTGGCAAGCTAGACACGGCGTGGGCACGCTGGTCACGCCCCTGGACCACAGTGGCCTGGTTATTTCTCACAATAGGCATCGTATTGGGCAGCTGGTGGGCTTATTACGAGCTCGGCTGGGGCGGTTGGTGGTTCTGGGACCCGGTTGAAAACGCGTCATTCATGCCTTGGCTGGTTGGCACCGCCTTGATTCACTCACTGGCGGTAACTGAAAAACGGGGCGCGCTCAAAGCGTGGACAGTGTTACTCGCGATTCTTGCCTTCTCGCTTAGTTTGCTCGGAACGTTTCTGGTTCGCTCTGGCGTGCTGACGTCGGTGCACTCGTTTGCATCTGACCCAACTCGCGGGCTGTATATTTTGTGCTTTTTATTGGTGGTTATCGGCGGCTCACTGCTGCTGTACGCGCTGCGCGCCCATCGCCTCAGCAGTGACGTACATTACAGCATGATGTCGAAAGAGACCGCCTTGCTACTAAACAACATTTTGCTGGTCGTGACGGCATTTATGGTCCTACTTGGCACTTTGGCGCCGATCCTCATGGACGCACTCGGTAAGAAAATTTCGGTTGGTGCGCCCTACTTCGATTTCTGGTTTGTACTGCTTACAGTGCCACTCGCAATTATCGTTGGCATTGGATCAATTAGTCGCTGGAAGCGCGATGACATCGGCCGCTTCACTCGCCAACTCCTGATAATTCTCGGCGTAAGTGCCATAGCCAGTGGCATCATCACCAACAGCTTGAGTATTGAGGATTTCAGTGTCGGTGCTTTTGCTGGATTATCGCTCGCCATTTGGGTCATGCTCTGGGCCATCTACAGTCTGATGGAGCGTTTAAAGAACCAGAAGTCGCTCTGGGCTGGGCTGGGGAAAATTCCGGCATCCATCTGGGGTATGGCCATTGCTCACTTTGGAATCGCGGTATTTATTATCGGCGTCACGCATGTCAACAGCTACAGCGTCGAGAAAGACTTACGCTTGGCGCCGGGCCAGACGTATGAAGTTGGCGGCTTTACATTTACCTTTAATGGTGTGCAAAAGGTCTCAGCACAAAACTATGTGGCGAACGAAGGCCGCTTCCATGTAACCCAGCCTAATGGCCAGCAGTTCGAATTGAGACCACAAAAACGCTTTTACTCTTCAGGTAATCCGATGACCGAAGCCGCCATCGACACCACGCTCGAACGTGACGTCTACGTGTCACTTGGTGATCATTTAGGCGACGGTGTGTGGACTGTTCGAGTCTACCTGCGTGCCTTTGTGGCCTGCATCTGGCTGGGCGGATTTCTGATGGCGCTAGGCGGCATCATCGCCACCATGGACCGGCGTTACCGACGCCCGTTGAAAAAGCTCACCCAGAACACGGGTGCATTGCAACAGGGAGCGTAAGTCATGTCCAAAAAGTTCCTTATTCCGTTGATCGTATTCATCGCCATTGCCTTACTGCTCGGCATCGGCTTGACCATGAACCCGCGCGCCATACCATCAACGTTGATTTCGAAACCAGCGCCCAATTTCACGCTGCCGTTGTTGCACGATCAGACCAGAGCCTTCAACCCGGACCAACTCAGAGGGCAACGCTGGTTACTCAACGTTTGGGCCTCCTGGTGTGTCTCATGTCGCTACGAACATCCCCTTCTAACTGAGGTGGCAAACAGCGGCGTCACTATTATCGGACTCAACTACAAAGACAAAGCGGACGCGGCGATTCAGTGGTTAAACGAACGAGGCAACCCGTATACGCATTCGCCATTCGACGAGTCTGGCCGGGTTGGAATTGAATGGGGCGTGATTGCGGTGCCAGAAACCTTTGTGATCGACGAGCAAGGCGTCATCGTCTACAAATACACTGGCCCTTTAACCGCCGAAGTCATTCAGCAAGAACTGATGCCCGTATTAAACCAAACGGAGGCGCCGCGATGAAAAACATGTTGCTAACGCTGCTGACCGGCATCGCAATCTTCTTTGCCCCAACCGCCTTCGGAGTGATTGAAGCAGTTGAATTCGAAACCCTGCAACAAGAAGAACGCTACAAGCAGCTGATCGAAGAACTGCGTTGCGTGGTCTGCCAAAACCAGAACATTGCTGATTCTGACGCCGACCTAGCGAAGGATCTGCGTGCCATCGCTGCCGATATGATTCGAGACGGCAAATCTGACGCCGAGGTCAAAACGTTTATGCGCGAACGTTATGGTGATTTCGTGTTGTACCGAACGCCGTTTAACAGTTACACCGCGCTGATTTGGTTGGGCCCCATCGTCGTGCTATTGATTGTCCTTATCGGAGTATTCGTTACGCTTCGTCGGCGTCAACAGGACGAATTGGTTAAACCCGCTCACTCCGACAACGATCAGGAACGAATCAAAGTGCGAAACCTGCTCCGTGACGCGCCGAACTTAAACGAATCTAGCCGGAAGTAACTGCAATGACCGCATTTATTATCGCCGCTGGCGTTACCATCGCAGCCTTGATTTTGGCGTTTCTACCACTACTTCGTCAGCGAGAGTCAATCTCATATCACCGGCAGGCACAAAACATTCATTTTGCGCGTGAGCGAATTGCCGAACTCGAAGAGCAACTGAAGAACGCGAACATTTCTGCCACCGATTACGAAGCTCTAAAGCTCGAGATCGAAAGCACGTTGGCGAGCGACATCGACATTGACAACGCGAGTCAGGAGGACGATGCACCGACGCAAGCTGGTTCAAATCGTGGTCTGATTGCCATACTCTCGATCACACTACCAGCGGCTGCGTTTGCGGTTTATATGCTGATCGGCACACCGGCTGCAACCCAACAAAGCGCACAATTTGAGCGCCCTCAGCAAGCTGAAATTGATGCGTTGATTCAAGGTATTGAGCAGCGGTTAGAAGAGTCGCCAGATGATCTTGAAGGCTGGACGCTGATCTCACGCACGTATCTTTCGTTGGGGCGTTACCGCGATGCACACGATGCTTACCTTCGCGTATTAGCCTTGGGCGGTGAACAGGCCAGCACTTACGCTGCCTTAGCAGATGCAACCGCTTTGATGTCTAACGGTGAAATTACCCCAGAAGCTGCCCGTTATATCGAGCGGGCTCTGCAGCTGGATGCGGACAACCAACAGGCTTTGTGGTTGGCTGGCGTTGCGGCACTGCAACAAGGCGACCGAACCCAAGCGAGAGTGTATTGGGACAAGCTCTTGTTACGACTCGACGGGATGCCAGAACAGCAACAGGAACTGCGTGAGATTATGGCGCAGAGCCTGGGTGCTGACATAGCAAACGATTCTCAAACCGTGAGTGACAACGGCCCCAAACTAACTGTCTACGTTGAACTCGATGCGACGTTAGCCGAGTCAGTCTCGCCAGACGATTTAGTGTTTGTCATTGCGCGCGCGCAAAATGGACCGCCTGCCCCGCTCGCGGTGAAGCGTCTGCGAGTATCGGATTTGCCACTGGAGCTCACCTTAAGTGATGCGGATGCCATGTTGGAGCAACTTAAACTTTCAAAGTTTGATAAG
>JAUHZM010000210.1 GCA_030426005.1 Gammaproteobacteria bacterium | reverse complement strand
TCTTGCGAGCCAACGACGCATGGCAAGATCATCCGTCAGTTGATTTGGTGATCCCGACACGTGATGGGTTGGCTGTGTTAAAGCCGTGCGTTGAGAGTATTCTGCAAAAAACCACCTACACTAACTACAACATCATCATTGTTGATAACGGCAGTGAAAAGCCTGAAACACTGGCTTTTTTCGAGACCATTCAACAAGACGATCGTGTGCGGGTCGTGGCGTATCCGGGTGAATTCAATTACTCCGCAATTAATAATTTTGCCGTAGCACAAGGCTCGGCCGATTATATCGGTTTGATTAACAATGATATCGAAGTCATTGACGGTGATTGGCTCACACAAATGATGGTGTGGGCTATTCAGGATAATGTCGGTATTGTTGGTGCCAAATTGCTGTTTGGCAATGGCAAGGTTCAACATGCTGGTGTAACCATTGGCATGGGGAATGCCGCCGGGCATATTCATCGTCTTGAAGCCGGTGATGCGCCGGGCTATCAATTGCGATGTCTGGCGACGCAAAACTTGATGGCCGTCACAGCCGCGTGCCTGATCACACCACGTAAGGTATTCGAAGACTTAAACGGGCTGGATGAAGTGACCTTTCGAGTTGCGTATAACGATATTGATTACTGTTTGCGCGTTGAATCACAAGGCTATCAGGTTATCTGGACGCCGGAAGCGTGTTTGTACCACCATGAATCAGTGAGCCGTGGTGATGACTTCTCCGATCAGCACCTGGCTCGCTACATGAAAGAAGTCGCTGCATTACAAAAGCGCTGGAAATGCAAAGGCTTTGTCGACAAGTATTACAGTAAGCATTTACGCATCAGTGACGAAGGGGTTTATCCGCAAATTGAGCGGTCAGCGCCAGATGAGCTGATTTATCTACAACGCGGTGATTAACGGTCGGTTTTTTGTGTCGATTTTCGTATAATCCCGCTTTTCGTAAACGCCAGCGGTCATATTCAAGGGCTGGCCCAACAGGTATCTCTAATGGACGTATCAATTGTCATTCCATTTCTCAATGAATCTCCCAATCTATTGCCGCTGTGCGAAGAAATTAAAGCGGCTATGGCACCGACGGGGAAGCAGTACGAAGTGCTGTTTATTGATGATGGCAGTACTGATGACGGTTGCGAACTGTTAGAGAAGGCCCGCGCAGACATGCCACAAATCAAAGTGGTGAGTTTTCGACGCAATTTTGGGCAGACCGCAGCCATGGTGGCTGGTCTGGATTATGCCGAAGGTGAGGTCGTTGTTACACTGGATGCTGACCGTCAGAACGACCCAGCAGACATCCCAGCCATGCTCGACAAGATCGACGAAGGCTACGACATGGTGTGTGGCTGGCGTTTTGACCGCCAAGATACTTATTTGTCACGTAAATTGCCGTCTATGCTAGCTAATCGTTTGATTTCAAAAATCACCGATGTGCGACTGCATGACTACGGCTGTACGCTCAAAGCGATGCGTAAAGAGCTGGCGAAACGCGTCACCTTATATGGTGAGATGCACCGCTTTATTCCGGCCGTGGCCAGTGGCGTTGGCGCCAAAATCGCAGAAGTCAAAGTGAATCACCGTGCGCGCACAGCCGGTGAGTCTAAGTACGGCATTTCACGCACTTTCCGCGTTATTCTGGATTTGATTACCGTTAAATTCTTGCTGCGTTTTCATGCGCGACCATTGCACTTTTTCGGTATGCCCGGTCTGGCTTTAGGTGGTGTAGGTGGTTTACTACTTGCGTATCTCACGATTGATCGGTTCTTTTTCAACGTACCTCTAGGCGACCGCCCCTTATTAATTCTTGCTTTTATGCTGGTGATTATCGGACTGCAGTTTATTTTGTTCGGTCTGATCGGTGAAATGCAAACGCGGACCTATTACGAAAGCCAGAATAAACCGATTTATCATGTTCGAAACACCATCGGCATAGACCACGACGAGTCCACCAACGGGTGATGCGATGTGCAAGCCTGTTCTTGCCATTGTTGTTACCTATAACCCGAATCTCGATGCGCTGAGTCGGACGCTCAGCGCGCTTACCGGGCAGCACGCGGATGTGTTGGTGGTGGATAACGGCTCCACCAATAATGCCGAGGTCAACGCAAGCTTGGCCGGATCGACAAACACTACTTGCTTGAATCTGGGTGCCAACCTAGGCATCGGGGCAGCGCACAATGCCGGTATTCGGCAGGCCCGAACTGCAGGCTATGAGTATGTGCTACTGATGGATCAGGACAGCATTCCGCTCTATAACATGGTGCAAACTTTAGTCGATGCGCATCGTGCAAAGTCAGCACACCAAGAACTCAGCGCGGTCGGAGTTACTTACCTCAATGCGGATAATGGCAGTGAGTCTTTCTTTGTGCGCTTTGGGTGGTTAAAGTTTCAACGCCATTATTGTGCCGAGCGCGATGATGATGGCTGCGTGGCCGCCGATTTTTTGATTTCTTCCGGCTCCTTAATTGCTCTGAGTACGCTCGACGCCGTTGGCGACATGGACGAAGGCTTGTTTATTGATCACGTCGACACCGAATGGTTTCTGCGTGCCCGCCAGCAAGGATATCAGGCCTATGGTGTGTGCGACGCCGTCATGCAACATGGACTTGGGGAACAAACGCACCGTGTAACTTTGGGAAGACGACAACGCAACGTGCCGCAACACAAACCATTCCGTTACTATTATATTTTTCGTAACAGCGTTTTATTGTATCGGCGCGCCTATGCCAGCGGTGTTTGGAAATGGAATGACCTACAACGGTTAGCCATGATCGCCGTCATGTTCGGCGTCTTGAAGTCACCTCGACGCGCCAACCTAAGCATGATGTTACGCGGCTTCTGGCATGGAATCCGTGGAATTACCGGACCATACACCAATGCCTAGCAGCCAACTTATCATTGTGAATTACAACGCTGGCGATTGGCTTGCGCGGGCACTGGATTCGGTGGCGAAGTTCGCCCCAGGTTGTGCGGTGTCGGTGGTGGATAATGCCTCGTCGGACAACAGCATCGAACTGGCGCAAGCGCGGCACAGCCAGAACACGATCGAGTGGATACTTAACCCGGATAATCGCGGGTTTGCCGCGGCAAACAATCAGGTGCTCGCTAAACTCGATACTGAGTTTGCGATACTCATGAACCCGGACTGCGAACTTTCTGAGAGTACCTTACCCGCGTTGTATGCCGCGTTTGAGGCACATCCTAAGATGGGTATGGCCAGCGGTTTGATCCTTAACGAGGATGGCTCAACGCAAACAACCTGTCGACGCACGTTTCCGACACCCTGGAGTGCGCTGGTGCGAATGTTGCAGCTACATCGTTTATTCCCTAAACATCCAGCATTTGCGGATTTTGATCAGGCTGCTGCGCTGAACGCATCGTCTGAATTTGCCTGTGTGGATGCGATCTCTGGCGCGTTTATGATGGTTCGCCGAACGGCCTTGCAAGAGGTCGGCTTGCTCGATGAAGACTATTTTATGCACTGTGAGGACCTCGATTGGTGCAAACGCTTTGAGTTGGCGGGCTGGCAGATTGGCTCGGTGCCAAGTGCTGTGGTTACGCACGCAAAAGGGGTCAGCTCAAAATCTCGCCCCATTGCAGTACTCTGGTCGTTGCACAAAGGTATGCTGCGCTTTTTTGATAAATTTTATCGTACTGACTACGCCTGGCCGATTCGTTACACCGTTAAGCTCGGTGTGTTGGTGAGCTTTGTCGGTCGTGCTGTGCTCAGTTGGTGGCGGCGATGATCATTCTCACCGGCGCACGCGGCGTGGTTGGCTGGCCGTTGAGCCAGCGTTTGCGAGCGGAAGCGAGACCGTTTAAGGCGGTATCACGCGAGGCTTTTAAGCAAGAGAGCGAAAATTTAGTGTGCTGGGACTTACATTGCGCCATGTCGCCTGAGCAGGCGGCTGAGTTAACAGCAGCGACCACACTGATACATTGCGCGCCAATCTGGTTATTGAGCGCGCGAATCACCGACTTCATCACTCTAGGAGTGCGACGCGTAATTGTTTTCAGTTCCACCAGTGTCCAGAGCAAGCAAACCTCCAGCGATGCCAGCGAGCAAGCCTTGGTCGCACAACTGGCCGACGCCGAGCAGACATTAGAACAGGTCTGTCACGATGCAGGCGTCAAATTAACGATTTTTCGCCCCAGCATGATTTACGGTTACGGGCGAGATCAAAACGTTTTCAAGATCGCGTCGGTGATCCGGCGGTTTGGCTTTATGTTGCTGGTTGGTAACGCCGATGGATTGCGCCAACCCGTGCACGCAGATGATCTTGTCGACGCCTGTCTTGCTGTACTCGAGTCTCCATCAACCTACGGCAAAACTTATACGCTAGCAGGTGCCGAGCGCTTGAGTTATCGCGCAATGGTGGAACGCATTTTTAACGGGCTTGGCAAGCCGGTGCGACTCTACCGGTTGCCGTTGAGTCTGTTTCGTGCCTTGTTGTGGACCGCGAGCAAGCTAACGCGCTTTAATTACACGCCAGAGATGGCCAATCGTATGAATCAGGATCTGGTGTACGATTATCAGGCAGCGGTGGAAGACTTTGCGTACCAGCCACAAACGTTTCTGGCAAAGCCACAACGCGATTTGCCCGAGGAGGCAGCATGATTGAGTCACCTTGGATGTTGTTGATTGTGTTTCTGCTGATTGCAGTCGTGAGTTGGTTGTCGGTGCGTTGGATAATTACCTACCTCATACGCCGAGACATGCTGGACACGCCAAACAATCGGACGCTACACACTGGGGCAGTGCCTCGTGGTGGTGGTCTGGTGATCGCGGTGGCGTTAGTGATCGGTTGCCTGTTGATTGCGTTTTTTTCTGCAAGCGTGGTGTTCTATACCACGCTTGCACTGTTGATGGCCGCTTGGGCGGGTCTTGGCTGGTACGACGACCAATATGATCTCACACCGCAACTGCGGTTTCCCATTCAGTTGTTGTTGGCGATTGCGACTGTCGCAGCCCTAGGTTGGGTTAATACCATTTTGTCGATCCAGTTAGGCTGGTTAGGCCCCGTTCTGACGGTGATTGGTATTCTGTGGATGGTTAATCTGTATAACTTCATGGACGGGATGGATGGCTTGGCCGCCTCGCAGGCCATTGTCGGCTCAGTTACACTGAGCTTCTGGTTCGTGCGGGTTGGCAACACTGGCTTAGCGACCGTGTGTGTGGTAGTTGCAGCGGCGTGTTATGGGTTCCTGTTATGGAATTGGCGTCCGGCGAAAGTGTTTATGGGAGACGTCGGCAGCATTACCTTGGGTGCTTTTTTTGCAACCATGATCGTGCTGGCAACCAATCGGCATGACTTTCCGGTACTCAGTGTGCTGATTTTATTTTCTGTGTTTATCGCGGATGCCAGTCTTACTTTGCTCCGTCGAGCGTGGCATCGTGAAAAAATTTGGTTGCCACATCGAACGCATTACTATCAGCGTTTGGCGAATATCGGTGTCTCGCACCAACTCATTGTGTGCGCGGCGATTCTATTAATGCTCATCTGCTCGTTGTTGGCCACGTTTAGCGTCTTGTATCGTGATATGATCGGCGTGGCATTGGTCAGCGTGGGCATTCTG
>JAUHZM010000209.1 GCA_030426005.1 Gammaproteobacteria bacterium | reverse complement strand
AAGATCTCGAATGCTGTCTGAGCTTAAGGTCACTACGGTTGCACCAACATGCGGTATGTGACGTACCAGACGCAACGCCACCAAGCGTCTAATCGCTTCACGCAGGGGACCTCGGCTTACTTTATATTGTTCAGCTAAGCGGGGTTCGTTAAGTTTTTCCCCAGGCTTGATAACGCCACGCACGATCGCTTCCCGTAGTGCGACGGTAGTCTGGCCACTAAGGGTTTTGTCCGACGCATCTTGTGCGTCGCTGACGTGATCTGGGGTCGTGCTCATCATCGCGACAATATGTCCGAATGAAACTATATTGTCAACAATGATTGGCTTTTTATCCGACTTTATGGGCTTTTGTGCCGGTATTCTCTATTGATTGTATACAATTTAGTCTACTTGGCCGCGATCTTTTGAATCATCGCGGATAAAACGACTTTGGTGTTGCGACGACCTGGATTCTTGCTGATAGCAAATTGCAGCACGCTGCCGGAAATCAGTTGAGCAAGGTGTTTGGGGTTCAGGTCAGGGCAGATTTCGCCACGTGCCTCAGCCTGCTTGACGATCTTAGCCACCAGTTTGGCATAGGGGGCACGAAAATAACGCGAGGTCTCGCGTAGTTGGCCGTGATCGTCGACGATTTCTGCCGCTAGCGTAAGGAAGCCTTTAAGAACATCAGGTTTGTGGATGGCTTCAATGGTGAGATCCAAAAATTCATCAATGTCAGCAGCAAAGGAACCGTTGTCTGGTACTCGCCATTCATTCACATTAGGGAGCAGGGCTTCTTCGACGATCCGATTAATGTCGCCATCCCACCAATTGTAGAGCACATTACGTGTAACGGATGCTTTGCTGGCGATGGCTTTTAGCGTTAGGCCGCGATAACCAACCTCATTCACCAGTTCACGCGTGGCCTTGAGAATAGCCTGGTGCTTCGAGCTGTCTCTAGGGCGACCTGCTCGAATACGAGTTTGATTTTGGGAGAGTGTGCGTGCGGATTTACTACTCACTTCAAAAACTGCGGCATGACTGAACGAATTTCTTGTGCCGATAGTGTAGCGGAAAGCCGCGCGGTTTGGGGCATTCTCCGCGTATTTATTGACTTGCTTGTTACAAACAAGTAAATTGGGTGTCCGTTCACACAATGCGCTTGCATGGCATGCGCGGATTCTTATTTTGGGGAAAAAATGGCTGACTACTCTGCACCAGTTACCGACATTCAATTTGTGCTCAACGACGTACTTCAGATCGAGCAACTGTATGATCTAGCGGATTTTAGTGACGTTTCTGCTGACCTTGTTGATGCAGTTGTTGAAGAAGCTGGCAAGTTTGCCGGTCAAGTCTTTGCGCCGATCAATCGTATCGGGGATGTACAGCATAGCAAGGCAAGTAATGGCGAGGTGGTGACGCCGGATGGTTTTCGTGAAGCCTATCAGTTGTTTGTGGATAACGGCTGGATGAGCTTGGCACAGGACCCCGAGTACGGTGGCCAGGGCATGCCGTTTACGGTACACATGGTGGCAAGTGAATTTTGGAACAGCGCTAATACAGCCATGGCATTGTGCCCTATGTTAACGGCGGGGGCCATTGACGTATTTGCCGCACACGCGAGTGAAGAATTAAAACAGATCTACATGCCGAAACTGATTTCAGGCGAGTGGACTGGCACCATGAATTTGACCGAGTCGCATGCAGGTTCGGACTTATCAAATCTTAAAACCAAGGCCACGGCACATGGTGATCATTATCGCATCAAGGGGCAAAAAATCTTTATCACTTGGGGCGAGCACGACATGGCAGAGAATATTGTCCACATCGTCCTCGCGCCACTGGATGATGCGCCAGCGGGTATTAAAGGCTTGTCTTTGTTTGTGGTACCGAAGTTTCTGGTCAATGACGATGGCAGCTTGGGTGATCGCAACGACGTACAAGTGGTGTCTACTGAAGAGAAATTGGGTATCAATGCAAGCCCAACCTGTGTGATGAGCTTCGGTGAGAGGGATGGCGCAATCGGCTATATGATCGGTGAGCCCGGCCAAGGTTTGGCTTGCATGTTCACCTTGATGAATCATGCGCGACTCGAAGTCGGTCTGGAAGGGGCGGGTCTATCAGAGCGCGCCTATCAGGACGCCGTGGCGTATGCGCGCGACCGCGTGCAAGGGCGCGATCCCGAAACTGGTGCCAGTACTACGATTATCAATCACCCGGATGTTCAGCGCATGCTGATGCAGATGCGCTCGATGACCGACGCCATGCGCGCACTGTGCTTCGATGCCTCGATGTCGCATGATTATCGTACCCATGGCGCCGATGAGGAATCACGCGCCTACCACGCCACACGTTTCGCACTACTAACGCCTATTACCAAAGCGTGGTGTACCGAATTGGTAAACGAGGTGACTTCATTGGGAATCCAAGTGCACGGTGGCATGGGGTATGTTGAAGAAACCGGTGTTGCGCAACATTATCGTGACGCACGCATCACTGCCATCTACGAAGGCACCAACGGCATTCAAGCCAATGACTTGATCAACCGAAAAATCATTCGTGACGGAGGTGCCGGGTTTGCGGCATTGATGCAAGAGATGGACGATACTTTGGCGCACGCTGGAGAGGTGTCTGAATTGGCTGAATTATTTGAAAAGGCCAAGTCATACTTGCAAGAGACGGTTGACTTTATCCTTAATAAACATGCGGATAGCAAGTTATTTGAAGGCTCAGTCGCATACAATTTTTTGATGCAAATGGGCTATGTTTGTGGCGCCTGGTATCACCTGCGTGCAGCGAATGCGGCAAATCAAAAGTTGTCTGATGGCACGTCAAATCAGGACTTTTATAAACGCAAACTCATTGCCGCGCGTTTTTATATGACGCATTTGTTGCCGCGTGCCGCTGCTTTTGGTGCCGCGGTGAATGCTGGCTCGGCGGTTAGTTGCCCACTGAGTGAGACCGCCTTCGGGTAATCATTATGTCATCCGTCGCTGCATCTAAACCGCGCCGCACTCAGGCTGAGCGCACAGAAATTTCTGACCAGCGCATGTTTGAAGCAACGGTCAAACTGGTCACTGAGCGTGGTCCAGCGGGGACCAGTTTGACGGACGTTGGTGTGATGGCTGGCTACAGCCGTGGGCTAGCCAGTCACCGATTTGGCTCCAAGGACAGTTTGTTCAACTTCGTGGTGTTGCGTCTGGGTGAAATGTGGCTGGCAAAATTAAAAGAAGTGACCCATAAAAAGACTGGGTTGTCGGCTATGGAGCAGGCCATTGATCAGCACTATCAGTTTTGTGTGGACGCGCCGGACTATGTTCGCACTCTGTACACCTTGTGGTTCGAGTCACTGAATGCCGATTCAGAGTTGAGTCAGACCATTAAAGGTATTCATTTACGGCGTTTTCAAGACGTTGTGAATTGGATTTTGTTGGATGAAAAAATTAGTGATGCGGTTAAAAAAGAGGCAGACACAATTGCTGCTCAATTTAGCGCATCCATTATCGGGATCGTTTATTACTGGCTTGCTAATTCAGAAAAGATAAATGAAACCAAGAAGTTACACGATGGTCTTAAGACGACCATGATGCGCTTACTGAGCGAGGAATAACACAATGACAAGCAAACGACTCGAATCTGCAACGACGCACTCGAGCTCCATTACGACCACGCCATTACGTTTTGTAACGGCCGCGAGCTTATTTGATGGTCATGATGCGTCAATCAATATCATGCGCCGTATTCTTCAATCATTGGGCGTGGAAGTCATTCATTTGGCGCACAATCGGTCCGTGGCCGAAGTGGTGCAGGCGGCATTACAAGAGGATGTGCATGGCATTGCCATGAGCTCGTATCAGGGCGGGCATGTCGAGTACTTTAAATACATGGTCGACATGCTGCGTGAAAACGGTGCTGAGCACATTCGTGTTTTTGGTGGCGGTGGTGGCGTCATCATACCGGCAGAAATCAGAGAGTTGCATGACTATGGTGTGGAGCGAATTTATTCGCCGCAGGATGGTATGGAGCTTGGGCTGGTTGGCATGATCCAGGATATGGTGGATCGTTGTGCCGCACATAACCACACTGCTCGTCCGCGGTTCGATCTTGATGCCAATCAGACTGATTTTCTATCCTTATCGCGTCTCATTTCTGCGATTGAAAATGATGAGTTGGACAAAGCACAACGCGCACGTCTCAAATTGTCGGCCGAGGTAAATGTGCCGCCCGTACTGGGCATTACTGGTACCGGTGGCGCCGGTAAATCTTCGTTAACGGATGAGATTATTCGTCGATTTAGAATCGATAGCAATGACGATGCCAGAATTGCAGTGCTGGCCATTGACCCGACGCGACGTAAAACCGGTGGCGCGCTGCTCGGAGATCGAATTCGCATGAACTCGATCTATCACGAATCGATTTTTATGCGCTCGATTGCGACCCGCGGCTCCAGTGGCGAGGTGCCGGAGTCGCTGACCGACATCATTGCCGCGATCAAGCATTTCGGTTTCGATCTGATTATTGTGGAAACACCGGGAATCGGGCAGGGCGATGCAGGGATCGTGCCGTATGTGGATGCCTCGATGTACGTGATGACCCCAGAGTTCGGCGCTCAAAGCCAGCTGGAAAAAATCGACATGCTGGACTTTGCAGACCTCGTGGTGATCAATAAGTTTGATCGTAAAGGCGCAGCAGATGCATTGCGTGATGTCGCTAAGCAAGTGCAACGTAACCGCGAAGCATGGGATACCGACCCGAGTCAGTTGCCGGTCTACGGTTCCATTGCGTCACGCTTTGGTGATGACGGTGTGACTGCCGCGTATCACGGACTATTGCGGATTTTGCGCAGCAAAGGCATGCGCGAATGGGAGTCTAAATTACCCGTCGTGGACTCGCGCATCCCTTCGGAGCGGTCGGTGATTGTGCCGAGTAGTCGTCAGCGCTACCTGGCTGAAATTGCGGAGGCTGTGCGCTCCTACCATGCCGATACCGAAGCGCAGGCGCAGGTGGCTCGTGAACGTCAGGCGTTGACGCGGACTATTGAGCTAGTTTCTGATTCAAATCAATTGCTTAGCGCGCACATTGAAAACAGAAATGATGCGCTGAGTGCGGACAATAAGACGCTACTGGCGGGCTGGCCTAAGCTAGCTGAAAGCTACAAAGGTACACAGCGCACAGATCAGCTCCCAAATGGCAAAGAGGTCACCACGCGCTTGGTGAGTGAAACGCTCTCCGGCACGTTGGTGTCGCGAGTGGCCGTGCCGTCTTTTTCTGATGACGGTGACCTGCTGCGTTGGCTGCGCCGTGAGAACTTGCCGGGTTATTTTCCGTACACAGCCGGCGTATTCCCATTTAAGCGGGAGGGCGAAGATCCGGCGCGAATGTTTGCCGGTGAAGGCGATCCGAAGCGCACCAACCAACGCTTTAAAAAGTTATCCGAACATGCTGATGCAGTTCGACTTTCTACCGCCTTCGACTCGGTGACTTTATACGGTTTCGATCCAGCGGAACGCCCGGATATCTACGGCAAAATCGGTAATTCCGGCGTGTCAGTGGCGACCTTGGATGACATGAAACAGTTGTTCGATGGCTTTGATTTGTGCGCACCGAGTACTTCGGTGTCGATGACGATCAACGGGCCTGCGCCGACCATATTGGCAATGTTTCTAAATAC
>JAUHZM010000208.1 GCA_030426005.1 Gammaproteobacteria bacterium | reverse complement strand
GTCAATGGCAACCAGACACGTGCTGCCGACATGCTCGGTATCAATCGCAACACGCTGCGTAAAAAACTCAAACACTACGACATCGCCTAAGCCGTCGTTTCACTTCTCATAAGGTATCAACTATGACTGATTTTGCTGCGGAAAAATCACTCCGCCCTGCTCGTGCACTGCTTAGTGTGTCTGATAAAACCGGCATCGTCGACTTTGCACGTCAATTGGCTGACCTCGGTGTCGAACTATTGTCTACTGGCGGCACCGCCAAGCTGCTAGCGGACCAAGGACTCACGGTAACGGAAGTGTCGGACTACACCGGTTTCCCCGAAATGATGGATGGCCGAGTCAAAACGCTGCACCCGAAAGTGCATGGTGGCATTTTGGGCCGACGTGACATCGATGGTGAGGTGATGCAGGAACATGGTATTGCCCCAATCGATATGGTGGTGGTGAATCTGTACCCGTTCCAGCAAACCGTGGCTAACCCGGACTGCGACCTACCAACCGCAATCGAAAACATCGATATCGGCGGCCCGACCATGGTGCGCTCTGCGGCCAAGAATCATCGTGATGTTGCCATTGTGGTCGACGCTGGCGACTATGATCAATTGATCACTGAGATCCAGCAAGGCGGCTTGAGCTATGCGACTCGCTTCTCGCTCGCCACCAAGGCCTTCGAACACACAGCGCAATATGATGGCGCCATCGCCAACTACCTGGGCAAAGTTCAATCTGACGGCAGCAAAAGTGATTTTGCCCGCACCTTCAACCTGCAATTCAAACACCAACAAACCATGCGCTATGGTGAGAATCCCCATCAACGTGCGGCGTTCTACGTGGAAGACAATGCGCCGGTTGGAATTGCTACCGCCACGCAGTTGCAAGGTAAGGAGCTGTCGTACAACAATATTGCTGACACCGATGCCGCGCTGGAGTGCGTCAAACTGTTCACCGACGCGCCCGCATGTGTGATCGTAAAGCACGCCAACCCCTGTGGTGTAGCCACCGCGGCCAGCCTGAGTGAGGCATACGACAAAGCCTTCGCAACCGACCCAGAGTCTGCTTTTGGCGGTATCATCGCCTTCAACCAAGAGCTGGATGGTGCGACGGCCGCGAAGATTGTTGATCGTCAGTTCGTCGAAGTGATCATCGCGCCAAGCGTGTCACCCGAAGCCGTTGCCGCGGTCGCCAAGAAGAAAAATGTGCGCTTGTTAAGCAGCGGCCAATGGCAAGACGACGCCAGCAATCTGTTGGAATACAAACGCGTCACCGGTGGTTTACTGGTGCAGGACAACGACCTGGCGCTGCATAACGAATTAAAAGTAGTCAGCAAAGTAGCCCCAACCGAAGCGCAGATGGCAGACCTGTTGTTCGCTTGGAAAGTGGCCAAATTTGTGAAGTCCAACGCGATCGTGTACGCCAAAGGCAATATGACAGTCGGCGTTGGCGCGGGTCAAATGAGCCGTATTAACTCAGCACGCATTGCCGCCATCAAGGCCGAGCACGCCGGATTGGAAGTTAAGGGATCAGTCATGGCCTCCGACGCGTTTTTCCCTTTCCGCGATGGGATTGACAGCGCGGCGGAGTCAGGCATTAGCGCTGTGATTCAACCGGGTGGTTCGATGCGCGATGAAGAAGTGATCGCCGCTGCCGATGAAGCCGGTATGGCGATGGTGTTCACCGGCATGCGTCACTTCCGACACTAATTCATCGGTTCCAAAGATGGCCAAACGGAGGTTTCTGTTTGGCCATCACGGTGTGATCTTTACGGTCTAATCAAGCCGGCTCAACAACAGTTTCACGCCTACCGCACCAAGGAACACCGCGGCAGTTCGGTCAAAGCCCGCTTTGGCACGCTGATAAACCCCGCGACTCTTAGGTAGCGACAAACTAATCGCGACCAACGCATACCAACTAAAATCTATAATAAACGCAATCACGGCAACCAGCGCCGTTGTATGTTGTGGTGGCTCTGACGGCACAAAAGCGGCAAAAATACCTGCGATAACTAACGCTGTCTTCGGGTTACTGGTCTGTGTTACCAATCCCAGCATAAAGGATTGAAACAGTGTGCTTTGTTTTTCCCCTGCTGGCACCTCGGTCACCAAAGGTTCACTCGCTCCACGCCAGATTCGCACCGCCAAATATAATAGATAAGCACCGCCCAGAATCTTAAATACCAGATACGCGCTGGGAACGGTTTCAATCAACGCGGTCACACCAAAGCTTGCCAACACCGCAAAAATCGCCACACCTAATCCCGTACCTAAAGCGGTCGCTACCCCATGCGCACGGGACTTAGACAAGGCATTCTGCGCAACCACCAAAAAGCTCGGCCCTGGGCTCATTGCACCAACCAGTAACACACCGGCAATCGCGGCAATAAATGTGTATTCCGTCATAAATTAACTCTTCTCAGGTTCACTAAGATAATTAAGGAGCTTACCAGCCCACGTGCTCCAAACGCGGTATGCCAACAAAATCAGTGACGTCATCGATAAGCTCGATCACTGGCTGTGGCGTGATGGTATGGTACAAAGCATAATAATCTTCACTGCCAATCTCCAGCGCTGCGTGCACCTTTTGCTTTTCTTCCAGCGTGGTGTCTACCAAGTCGTCCCACTCCACACCTTGATGCGCACGTGAATTCGTCGGTAACCACTCGGCTTTTTTAGCGCTCGGCGAAAACACTGCCACGCTCGGTAAGCCAACGGCATGCGCAATATGGCGTGGTCCGCCTTCATTACCAATGTACAAATCACATAGCGACAGCATCGCGGCCAAATCCATCAGTGTGAACGTGTCGATATCCGCAAACAAGGCGTCGGCGTGCTTGGATTGCCGCTTGAAATTTGCAGCATCTTGGCGTTCTTCGTCACTCCCAGCATTGAGTACTATCTGTGCACCGAAGGTTTCCACACAGTGATCCACAACATGCTGAAGGTAATCAGTACGCCATTTCTTGTAAGACAGCTTGGCACTGACCGACACCGCAAATACTGGACGATTAAACTCGATGCCTTTTGACTGCATCAAATCACGATAACGCTGCTGGCTTGCTGGCGGTACTGCGACCACCATCTCGTCGTGGCGTTTAATATCAAAACCCATGCCTGAGAGCGGTGCCAACAAACTCAAACGTTCATCGATTTTATTCAGCCGCTGCTGCGACTGGGCCACCTTATGGGTATAGAAAAAGCCGCGCTTGGACTTTTTGCGACCGATACAAATCGCGTCGCGACGTGCCAACATGGACACCAACTCGCTTTTGGCGGTGGACTGAGCATCGATCACCAAATCATACTTGTCTTTGGTAATCTCGCGAATTAGCCGCCAATATTTAAACGGGTTCTTCTGCTGCTCAGGGGTTAAGGCGATCACGCGATTGATGTACGGATGATCGGTAAACAAATCTGCACTTTTATTCTGGATCAGAAAATCGACTCGGGCTTTCGGGAAAGTCTGCTTGAGTGTGTTGCAGAGTACCGAGGTGAGCAAAACATCGCCAATATGCTTGAAGCGGATCACCAAAATTTTGGCGGTTTCCGCCTGTGGTGTCGTCAGCGCTGAAGTTTGGTGATTATAGGCGTTCATTCAAACTGAATTCGGTCTTTCAAACTGACTGACAATACGCGCACCAGATTGCACGGCGATGACAGCGGTAAGAGACGAACTATACGCCTTTTTCCAACGAATCGCATGTCGAGTTCTTGTTTCTTCACGACGCAGCGGCCTGCACAACAAAATTTACGTGTTTTCAGCAATCAGCATGCTACACTCTCGTTCGCTGAACAATCAGCACCCAGGGGGCGGTTGAACCTTATCAACCTGAGATTTGTCTAATACCAGCGCGCGCGAATTGCCGGGCTCGTTGCGGTGACATAAACCCCATGAACCTGATCCGGTTAACACCGGCGTAGGGATGGGAACCAAAGTTTCACGACTTGTCACACCTCACTCTCGCCTACCGGGTCTCATCATCGTTATTACTGAAGAGACCAAAATGAAAAAAAAGCTTATCTGCGCATTACTGGCTGGCAGCTGCTTTAGCTTTAATGCCGCCGCCGAACTTGAAGAAGTTATCGTAACCGCCGAATTGATCGACACTGGCGTACTGGAATTGCCCAACAGTGTATCCGTCATCGAGCAATCACAGATTGACCAACGACAAGCCTTCAATTTGGAAGACTTGCTTAATCTGGCACCCAATATTAACTACGCCACCGGCGCATCACGCGGACGCTTTATTCAGATCCGTGGTATCGGCGAACGCAGTGAGTTTCAGGACCCCATCATTAACTCTGTTGGTGTGGTACTGGATGGCATCGACATGACCGGCATCGCCACCGGCGCCAGCACGCTCGACCTTGCGCAGGTCGAAGTATTACGCGGACCACAAGGTACGCTGTTTGGCGCCAATGCCTTGGCTGGCATGATCAATATGGTGTCCAACCAACCAACCGAGACCTTCGAATCACGCCTGAGTCTGGGTGTCGCTGAGTACGGTGGCCAACTGATGCAAGGTATGGTCAGTGGCCCACTAAACGAATCACTTGGCTATCGCATTGCGGCACAGAACGTAAAAAGCGACGGCTACGTCGACAACGTTTTTCTGAATCGCGACGACACCATGCGTATCGATGAAACTACTGCACGTGCGCAACTGGCCTGGCAGGCCAATAGCGACTTAGCGATGAACTTCACGTTGTTTCTGGCGGACATCGACAACGGCTACGACGCTTTTAGTTTGGACAACACGCGCCAAACCTATTCTGATCAACCAGGTGTCGACCAACAAGACACCATCGCTGGTTCAGTCCGAGCTAGCTACGCTTTTTCCGACCAACAACGTCTGGAAACGATGTTGAGTGTGGCGAACAGTGATTTAACTTATTCATACGATGAAGATTGGAGTCATCCCGGCATTTGCGATGGCACGGCCTGCGACAGCGCATTATTTGGGTTTGAGTGGTTTTATGCTTCATTTGACGCCTACCAACGCAACAATGACAACACCAGTGTCGACCTACGCTATGTTTCTGAAGGCGACCAAGTCTCCTGGGTTGCTGGTGTCTATCATCGCGATCAATCAATCGAGTTGACGCGCGACTACACCTACAACGATGGCTTGTTCAATAGTCAATTCGACACCCAAAATAGTGCCATTTATGGCCAGCTGAACTATGCGCTGACGGATCGTTGGGCCCTGATTGGCGGCCTGCGCAGTGAGTACCGCGATGTAGATTACGCGGATTCTGATCTGGCTCAAGCGTCCCTAAGTGAAGACTTGTGGGGCGGTCGACTCGCGCTCGAATACCGCACCGATACTGGCGCGTTCGTGTATGGACTGATATCTCGCGGCTTCAAACCGGGTGGTTTTAACCTGGATCAGGAGCTCGATGCGGATAAACGTGAATACGACACGGAGACCATGTTGAACTATGAGCTAGGTTTCAAACAGTATTTCGATGCGCTGAACTTGCAGGTACAGGCGGCGGTGTTCTATCAGGACCGAGATGCGATCCAAACCAAGCAATCTGTCGTGCGCTCAATAGCGACTGGCGTGGCCGGTGACCCCTGCCCTTGTGGCTTCACTGATTTTACCGACAACGCCGCCAGCGGCACCAACCGCGGCCTTGAAGTCGAACTGAATTGGGCGCCCAGCGAGCGCTGGAGTCTCTACAGCACCCTTGGCCTGTTGGATACCGAATTC